>NZ_JACLCU010000003.1:538199-563792 GCF_014218905.1 Chryseobacterium sp. C3
TTTCTTAGCTCAGTTGGTAGAGCAATGGATTGAAAATCCATGTGTCCCTGGTTCGATTCCTGGAGAAACCACTTAAAGTCATCTCATTTGGGATGACTTTTTTATTTTTTATTTCACATTGTTAAATCGTAGTTAATCCCATCACAATAGCATCTCCTTTACGTTGAAATTAAGTATATTCGCTTTTTTAAATTTTATTTGAAAAATGAAGAAGATTATCTCCGGTTTATTGTTATTTTCCGCCATTACGGCATTTGCTCAGGAAGCCATTAAATTTGAAGAACTGCCTTTTAAAGACCTTATTGCAAAGGCAAAAAAAGAAAAAAAGATTGTTTTTCTGGATGCCTATGCTTCATGGTGCGGTCCGTGCAAAATGATGGAAAGAAATGTTTTTACACAGAAATCGGTCGGAGATTATTTCAATGCAAATTTTGTGAACGCAAGATTTGATATGGAAAAAGGAGAAGGAAGAGATATTGCGGCAAAATACGGAGTACGCTCCTATCCTACTTATCTTTTTCTGAATGGCGACGGAGAGCTTGTTTCCCAGAATTTCGGATACATGGAAGAAAGTATGTTTCTGACGATGGCGCAGGATGTAAATTCTCCTAACAACAAAAAAGGTTCGCTGAAAGAACGTTTTGCGAAAGGTGAAAAAGATCCCGATTTTCTGATCAATATTATGAAACTCAATTCTTCTTCGGATTTTAATTTTGCCAAACAGGCATCTGAAAGGTATTTTGAAAATAAAAAAGTCACTGAAGAATTTTCAAAAGACGACGTTGGTCTGTTGCTATTTTTCTTAAAATCTACTGAAGACAAAAATTACAAAGTTTTTACAGACCGAAAAGCTGAAATCATCAAATTTTTACCGGAAGAAACGTATAAAGAATTTGACAATCAGATCAAGCTTGGCAAAATTGTGGAGCAGTCTATCGATCAGCAGAATAAAAAAATCAATGATGATTACTTCATGAAAAATGCAGAACCTCTTGTAGGAAAGCATGATGCGGAAGTGAAACTCAGCCAGATGAAACTTGGCTATTATGAGCAAAATTCGAATTTTCCGGAATACGAGAAAGCAGCTTTAGCCTATTACAGAAATTCAGAAGCGTTTGAACCTAATGAATTATTAAAAGCAGCATGGGTATTTGCGGAACATGTAAAAACCCCGTCATCTCTGAAAAAAGCTGCCGAGTGGGCTGAAAAATCTGTGATGAGAGGCGAAAGTTCTGAAAACACATATATTCTTGCGAAACTTTATTTTCTAACCGGAAATAAAGAAATGGCAAAAACATACGCAGAAATGTCTAAAAATATGGCAACACAGGCTCAGAAAGATTCTACTTTAGCCGATGAGCTACTAAAACAAATAAAATAAAATGCTTAAAATAAGATTGATTGCAGGGATTTTAACCGTGTTTTTTTTAGGAACACTCAATGCACAGGAACAGGAACCACAACCGACTTCTGAAAAAAGTGTATACCTTAAAGGAAATGCTTTGCTAATACCTGTAGGAGTTATAAATGTAGGATTAGAGCATCAGTTAAATAAAAAATTCACGGTACAGGGCGATGTTTTAATTTCTCCGTGGAAATCTTTTGCCGGACACGAATTGCAGTATTACTCCGTTTCGCTGGAAGGAAGATATTATTTTGATGAAGCCTTCAAACATTGGTATATCGGAGGAAATATTGCAGGTTCCCGCTTTATTGCGCAAAAGTGGAATTACTGGAGTGACGGCACTTTTATTGATGAGCAAAATGGAAATGTCTACCAATATTCTGATATATATCAAAAAGGTTATTCCATCATAGTTGGAATTACAGGGGGCTATCAGTTTAAACTTGCTGAAAACTGGAACATGGATATTTATGCAGGAATCGGAACTTCTCAGGATTTTTATAAAGGCTATGTACGCTCGACGGGAGCTCGTTATGACGTAGCGGAAGGCTTTAACAAAAGCGGGGAAATTCTTCCTTACAGAGGCGGTGTCATGATTTCTTATAAACTAAAATAAAACAATGAAACTATTCGGTAAAAACCATATTATTATCTGCATCATCACTTTCGGTATTCTTTTTCTGATGAATTATCTGGGAAACGATCAGGCAGATAAACTGGAAAGAGCTTTAATGATTGCGGCAGCGGGCGTTATCGGTCTGTCAATCGGTCTTGTGATCATGAATAAAGGAAAAGACGATAAAACTCCGCCGCAGAATTTTGATTAAAAATTTCAATTGTCAATTTAGATTCACAAATAAAATGAATTCACTATTGACAATTGACAATTCATATTTCATCAGTTTTCGTAAACAACATATTTCTTTCTGATTTTTTCGAATTTTTCCAAATCAGACTTCCAGGATGCTTTGATTTCCGAAGCTGATTTTCCGGCAACAATCTGTTTTCTCAGCTCATCGGTTCCTGCTAAAGTATCAAACCACAAATTACTTCCTGTAGTTGGTTTCAGGAAAAAGTCCAAATCAGGATTTTTATAGTTTTTGTACGCTTTTATTACCCATTCCAGATTCAGTTCTCTTAAATCTTTTTTATAATCTGAAAGATTTTCGCCGTAGCACAATTTTCCGTTTAAAAAAGGATCTTTTGCTCCCGCACTTGGCTTCGGAGTAAACTGATAAGGAAGATTTTTTGTCCATGGAGATCCGTAAATCTGGAACGGTACATCTGTTCCTCTTCCCACGGAAACCTGTGTTCCTTCAAAAAAGCATAAACTCGGGTATAAATTGATGGCTTTATCGTTGGGTAAATTCGGGGAAGGCTTATCTGAAATCTGGTAACGCAGCTTTTTATGATAGTTTTTCATCGGAATCAAGGTGTATTTTGCCTGAACTCCGTTTTTCAGCCATTTTTCTCCATTTACCATTTTTCCGTACTCTCCTATTGTTAATCCGTATACAACCGGAACTTCATGCATCCCCACAAAACTTGTCCATTTTTTCTTTAAAACAGGACCATCTGTGTAGCCGTCATGAGGATTGGGTCTGTCCAGAACAATCACTTCAATATTATTTTCCGCAGCAGCTTCCATAAGATACGTAAGTGTTGAAATATAGGTGTAAAACCTCACACCGACATCCTGAATATCAAACACCAGAACATCCATTTCTTTCAGTTGTTCCGGAGTCGGTTTTTTATTTTTACCATATAATGATACGATGGGAATTCCGGTTTTCACGTCTACTCCGTTCTTTACTTTCTCGCCTGCATCTGCATCGCCTCTGAAACCATGTTCCGGCGCGAAGATGGATCTTATTCTGATTCCGTTTTTTACCAAAAAATCTACAACGTGCGTTTTATCGCTCATCAGTCCGGTCTGGTTCGTTACAACTCCTACAATTTTTCCTTTCAGCAAAGGTAAATAGAGCTCCGGCTGATCTGCTCCCGTTTTAAAATCTTTTTTATCTTGAGCCTGAGAATAATATTGATTGAATACTCCTAAAAAAATTAGGCAAATAAGAAGTAAATTTTTAATTTTGAAATCTAAATTCATAAGTTTGAAATTTCCTTTATATTTCTCGAAAAAAATAGCGTTTTCCAAAGATAACAAAAATAACCTTTCGAGGGTTATCATCTTCATCGGCAGACTTTCTGTGGCATTGGGAATTATAGTTTCCCTCATTACGGTTTCCACAGGATTCGGCTCGAAGAAAGCGATTAAGGAAAGACTTGCAGATTTCAGCGGACACGTTACCGTACGATCTACGAGATCAAACTCTTCCTACAACACTTCTGTTCTTGATAATCAGGGACTGAATATCCAGAAAATAAAAGAACTTCCGGATGTGGAAAGTGTGCAGAAATATGCTACGGTAACGGGAATTATGCGGAACGAGCACAATTTTGCAGGGATTATTTTCAAAGGAATCGGAAAAGATTTTGACAGTGTAAGGTTCAAAAAATTTCTGGTAGCCGGAACTTCCCCGAAAGTTACGGAAGTTGGCTATTACAACGGAGTTACCATTTCCCAAAAGATTGCCAATGATCTTCATCTGAAAGTGAAAGACAGCATTGTAACGGTATTTTCAAAGGCAGATCAAAAGCCTATTTACAGAAAATTTGAAGTGGTAGGAATCTATAAAACCGATATTAAGATGATCGACGATCAGTTTGTGTTGGGAGGAATTAATCATGTAAGAAAAATTCAGGATATGAAGCCTGATGAAATGGGCGGACTGGATATTTTCTTTAAAAATGTAAATGATATCGACAGCGATTTTCCTGAAATTGAGAAACTCATCGGCTATAAAAATTATGCTGAAAAAGCCACTGAAAAATATCCTCAGATTACAGACTGGATCAGTATTTTCGACACCAATATCGCTCTGATTATCATCATCATGCTGATTGTTGTGGTCATTAATATCATTATGGTTCTTCTGATCCTGATTATTGAAAGAACAAATTCTATCGGTCTTTTAAAGACTTTGGGAGCAAGCAATTCACAGATCAGAGCCACTTTTATCAATTATACTTTAATTATTATGATTCCGGGATTGCTGTACGGAAATGCGATTGGTCTCGGACTGCTTTTGATTCAGAAAGTTTTTGGAGTGATTACCTTAAATCCGGAAAATTATTACGTTAGTACGGTTCCGGTAGATCTTAACCCGATTGCCATTATTTCCATTTCTGCCGGAATTCTGATTATTTCAGGACTGGCTTTAATAATTCCGAGTTATCTGATCAGTAAGATTTCTCCGGTGAAGGCGATAAAGTATAATTGATATTAATTATTCGACGGAATTTGTCATTGCGAGCGAAGCGAAGCAATCTCAGATTTATAAAATTATATTCAACTTTTCTACAATTTGAACATTAAGTTTTATTAAGGGTTTAAGAATATTAAGTATAACTTCGTTTTGAGTTGAGATTGCTTCGTCACTACGTTCCTCGCAATGACAAATGTTCTGATAACGAGAAATTCATAGCCCCGATAGAAACGACATCCTTTTTTGTTGCGGCTGGAGTGAAGCGGAAGCTGTAACAAAAAAGATACAGTGGATAGCGGGAAACAGCTCCTTATTGAGTTGGAGAGTATGAGAGTATGAGAGTTGGAGAGGGTGAGCGTAAGAAGGTAAATAGAGTGAGAGGGTTTTGAGGGGATTTTAGAGTTTGGGTTTGGATTGGAAAGGTTGGTTTTGAGGGGTTGAAATTGAGAAAACAGTATTAATTATTCATTTTTAATTATTAATTATCTGAAAGCCGTATCTTTGCAACGCTTTAAAAGACATTTATGAAATACGCAAACAACATCCTCGAAACCATCGGAAATACACCTCTTGTAAAACTTAATAAAGTTTTGGGTGAAGATTTTCCGGCACTGGTTTTGGCAAAGGTGGAAACTTTCAATCCGGGGAATTCTGTGAAGGACAGAATGGCTCTGAAAATGATTGAAGATGCTGAAAAAGATGGAAGATTAAAACCCGGAGGAACGATTATCGAAGGAACATCCGGAAATACAGGGATGGGACTGGCTCTTGCCGCGATCATCAAAGGGTACAAATGTATTTTTGTAACCAACTCTAAACAATCTAAAGAAAAATGTGATATTCTTCGTGCTGTAGGAGCAGAAGTTATTGTTTGTCCGACGGATGTAAAACCAACCGATCCGCGTTCTTACTATTCTGTTTCCAAAAGACTGGCTAAAGAAACGGAAAACGGATGGTATGTAAACCAATACGACAATTTATCCAACAGAGCTGCTCATTACGAGTCTACCGCGCCTGAAATCTGGGAACAGACGGAAGGAAAACTAACGCATTTTGTTGTAGGAGCAGGAACAGGAGGTACGATTACAGGTTGCGGAACATTTTTTAAGGAGAAAAATTCTGACATAAAAGTAATCGGAGTAGATACGTACGGCTCGATTTTAAAAGAGATTCACGAAACGGGGGAAATCAACTTAGGAAATGCTTATACCTACATTACAGAGGGAATTGGCGAAGATATTCTTCCTGAAAACTACGATATGTCGGTAATCGATCATTTCGAAAAAGTAACGGATAAGGACGGAGCACTGTATGCGAGAAAACTGGCTAAAGAAGAAGGTATTTTCTGCGGATATTCTGCGGGAAGCGCGATTTCTGCTTTGGTACAGATGAAAGATCAGTTTACGAAAGATGATGTAATTGTGGTTCTTCTTCACGATCATGGTTCAAGATACGTCGGAAAAATTTACAACGACGACTGGATGAAGGAAATGGGCTGGTTGGATTAATCAGCATTTCATGATAAAATAAAACTCAGAGCAAAGCACTCTGAGTTTTTTGTTGTTTTATTCTGAAATATTTTTCTTTAAAACCTGCTTCAGAAAGCTGTATTCCTTTTCGCTCATTGATTTTCTGGGAAACATATAGCTGTATTTTCCTTCAACGGTAATGAATTCATTATTGCTGTCAAAATAAGTAAAATCTTTCCATTCGCTGGTTTCTTTTTCGCCATCGATATTTACGGTAAAGAAATTTTCATCAAACCGGATTTCGTAGATTTTACAGTTTTCAAGCTTATTCAAGTAATTATTAACCTGCTTTTTCCATCTCGAAACTTTGTTGATGCTTACCGAAAGAAAAACCGCACACAGCAAAAACAAAAAACTTACAAAATATAAAATTCCCGCTTTTTCTTTGGTAAAATCATTTCTGAAAACAAAAACAATCAGTAAAATAACGGCAACTACAATCGTTGTAATCGTTTTTCCTCTGGTTGTTGATGAAAAAAACAAACTTCCCTGATTTCCGCTGAAATATATTTCTTCGAAGTCTTTCCTTTTAGGCTTTAAAACAATACTTTTCTCTTCATTCATAAACAGTAATTTCTGATGCAAAGCTAAATGAAAAATTTAATTTAATGATGATCTCTTCATTGATCTATTGTTTTTTCACAACTCCAAAACATCAATCATCAATCATCAATCATGATCCTTCAACTATCAACTATCAACTATCAACTATCAACAAAATTACCATCGATTGCAGAAAGTTTATTCATCAGTTCACGGTTCCTCTGTCTCAGATCATCCATTTTTTTAAGCATTTCATGGATCACTTCCAAACCGGGAAGATTGATTTCCAGATCATAATGCCAGTTGGTAAACCGCTCAAACATGGGCAAATCTTCATACATCACATAACGGATTTCGTTTTCTGTATGAATATTGAGCAATCCGGAATTCACCAGTTCATCAAAAAAAGTAATTTCTACATTGTATATTTTTACGAGTTCTTCCCTCGATATTCTTTCACTCATGGCTTAGGAATTTTTAAGTTGTTCAAAAAGTTCTTTCTGCTTTTCAGTCAGGTTGGTCGGTAATTTCACTTCATACGTCACGAAAAGATCACCAAATTCTCCCTCTTTTTTGTACACCGGAAGACCTTTTCCTTTCAGTCTCACCGTTGTTCCGTTCTGTGTTTCAGGTTTTACTTTCAGATTTACACTTCCGTCGAGAGTATTTACTTTTACGTCACCGCCTAAAACTGCAGTGTAAAGATCAATCGAAACTTTAGATTTCAGATCATTGCCGGCTCTTTCAAAATTCGGATCAGGAGTGATATTGAAAGTAATGTATAAATCTCCATTCGGACCGCCATTGAATCCGGGATTTCCATGACCTTTTAATTTAATCTGCTGACCGTCATACACTCCTGCCGGAATCGTAATTCTTACTTTTTTGCCATTGATATCAAAAGTCTGAGGATGTGTTGTTGCGGCATCTCTCAAGGTTAAAGTTAATTCTGCCTGAATATCCTGTCCTTTAAATTTTCCCGACGCACTTCCCCTTGAATTCCTTCCGAAACCTCCTCCTGCTCCGCCAAACATACTCTGGAAAAAATCTGAAAAATCTTCCCCGTCGCCGAAATCCGCTTCCGAAAATCCGCCTCCGAAGTTTCCTCCCTGATTTTGATACTGTCTTTGCTGCTGTTGCTGTGCTTTTTCATATTCTTCGCCATGCTTCCAGTGTTCTCCGTATTTATCGTACTTTGCACGGTTTTCGGGATTGCTCAGAACTTCATTGGCTTCATTCAGCTCTTTGAATTGTCTTTCGGCTTCCTTGTCATCAGGATTGAGATCGGGATGTAATTTTCTTGCGAGTTTGCGATATGCCTTTTTGATATCTTCCTGCGTTGCGTTTTTGTCTACGCCTAAAATTTTATAGTAATCTATATAAGCCATAGAAACGATGTTTACTCAAATTTAAGGATTTTATGACTGAATTTTATATAACGGAATGTTAAAAATTAAGCTATCTTTGGTTAAAAAGCAACGCATGAGAGAAGTGTTGAAAAACTACTCCGGAATTTTACTTTTACTGTTGGGAATCTCTGTCGGAAGCATCATCGGAATTGTTGCTCCCGATATTGTGGATTATATAAAACCTTTGGGAGATATATTCCTGAACCTGCTGTTTGTAAGTGTAGTTCCGCTGGTTTTCTTTGCCGTTTCCAATTCTATTGCTTCACTGGAGCAACAGTCTAAGTTCGGAAAAATAATGGTAACCATGGCTTTTACCTTTCTGTTTTTTATTTTAACCG
The DNA here is from genome assembly GCF_014218905.1 of Chryseobacterium sp. C3. Lineage (NCBI taxonomy): Bacteria > Pseudomonadati > Bacteroidota > Flavobacteriia > Flavobacteriales > Weeksellaceae > Chryseobacterium > Chryseobacterium sp. C3. The sequence continues at coordinate 546,753 of NZ_JACLCU010000003.1, forward strand.
CCGCGGTTTTCACGATTTGCGCTGTTTATCTTTTTCCGGTTTCCGGAGTTTCGGGAAGTTCAGAAATTGTGGAGGAAGCTACAAGCAATGACAGTTGGGGAAACAGAATCGTAGGATTTTTTACTGTAGGAGAATTTACACAGCTTTTTTCAAGACAAAATATGCTGGCTCTTTTAATTTTTGCTTTCATGACGGGATTTTCCGCCAGAAAAGCGGGAGAAAAAGGACAGGCTTTCCGGTCATTTATCGCTTCGGGCTATGAAGTGATGAAGGAACTGCTTCTGTTGATTATGAAAGTTGCCCCGATTGGTTTGGGCGCTTATTTTGCGTATCAGGTGGCGACTTTGGGACCTCAGCTTTTCGGATTTTATGCAAAACCTTTAGGATTGTATTATATTGCAGGAGTGGTCTATTTTCTGGTCTTCTTTTCACTCTATGCTTTTATGGCAAAAGGACAGAACGGGGTTAAAAGTTTCTGGACGAATGCTATTTTCCCTACTTTAACCGCTTTGAGTACCTGCAGCAGCTTCGCCACAATGCCCGCCAATTTACAGGCAGCTTCAAAAATCGGAATTCCGAGCCAGATTTCAAATATTGTGATCCCGATTGGAACAACTTTGCATAAAAACGGTTCTTCCATGTCGTCGATCATTAAGATTTATGTGGCATTCTTAATCATCGGAAGAGACTTTTTTGATCCTATGAATCTTCTTTTAGCTTTGGGAATTACTGTTTTTGTAAGCATTGTTGCGGGAGGAATTCCGAACGGAGGATATATCGGAGAAATGTTGATGATTTCAGTTTACAAATTACCACAGGAAGCAATTCCGGCAGTAATGATTATCGGAACTCTGGTTGATCCTTTGGCAACGGTTTTAAATGCGGTCGGACAATTGGTAGCGTCTATGTTTGTAAGTAGGTTTGTGAAGGTTTGATTTTTTACCTAAACACAAATTGCACGAATATTTTTTCACGAATTGCACGAATAATATTTAACTTAAACATCTGCGTCATCTGCTAAATCTGCATGAGACTTTATATTTTTTTATCTCGCAGATTGTGCCGATTGAGCAGATTTTTATTCACTGCGTTTCACCGGTTCTAAATTCTCCAGTTCTTCCGGCGTGAAAAGTCTGTAAATGACTTTGAATGTTTTTCCCAGAGGTGTTTCTAAAGAAAATCCGCCCGGTCCGAAGCCATCGACAACATCGAGTGTAAAATGTGAATATTTCCAGTATTCGAAGAGATCACGATCGATCCAGAATTCATGATTGTTAATCGTACCGATCATCGCATCGTTCATTCTCGGGTAAAATCCTCCTTTTTCAAAACACTGCGGCTGCGTTCCTTCACAGCATCCTCCTGCCTGATAAAACATCAGATCACCGTATTTTTTTTCCAGTTCCCAAATGACTTCCAGAGCTTTTTCGGTTGCTGAGAGTCTTGCTATTCTTGTTTGCATTTTTCTTTATTTTTAGTGAATTAAAGGTCTACGAACACAGTTCAGAAGTGAAGTAAAAACTCTTTATAAATAAGGTTTAGATTATTCCTTCGTCAGAATGACAACATTTTCGGTATTTCAGAATGTCATTATCTCTTCTTTGATCCATTCGCAAAAATCATGTTCTTAACGCCTCCGTTTCCCTCGTCATTATTTTTCTTACATAAAGTTAAAAAGTTTCGGCGAAATGTCATTTCGCCGAAACCTGAAATCTTTAATTGAAATTTCTCAACTCACCCGAAAATTCCGGATCAGGACGAATGGTTGTTCGCGTGAGGGATAGGAAGGGCGGCGAGGAACGAGCCGGTGCGGAGTGAAACGGAGCACCGAAACGAAGTGGAGCCCTGAATAGCCCGACCGTTTTTCCCCGTTGCCGAGACGGGGAAAACGGGCACGCCCTAATATTTAAGATTAAAAGAAACCTAGTTTGTTTTTGTTGTAGGAAATCAGCATATTTTTGGTCTGACGGTAATGATCCAACATCATTTTGTGGTTTTCGCGACCGATTCCCGACTGTTTGTATCCTCCGAAAGGAGCTCCTGCAGGATATGCATGATACTGGTTTACCCAAACTCTTCCTGCTTCAATATGACGCGGAATGTTATAAAGCTGATGGGCATCTCTTGTCCATACTCCTGCTCCAAGACCGTAAATGGTGTCGTTTGCGATTTTTAATGCTTCTTCTTCGTCTTTGAAGGTGGTGAACGCCAGAACAGGTCCGAAAATTTCTTCCTGAAAGATTCTCATTCTGTTGTTTCCTTTAAAGATGGTCGGCTGAATATAATATCCGTTTTCCAGACCTTCTCCAACGTGATTTACATCGCCTCCAACAAGCACTTCTGCACCTTCTTCTTTTCCTAATTTGATGTAGGAAAGGATTTTGTCTTTCTGAATCTGTGAAGCCTGTGCTCCCATCATTACGGTTTTGTCTAAAGGGTTTCCGACTTTGATGGCTTTTACTCTTTCGATCACTTTGGCAATGAAAGCATCTGCGATGTCTTCCTGAACCAGTAATCTTGACGGACAGGTGCAGATCTCACCCTGATTCAAAGCAAAAAGAACTGCGCCTTCGATGGCCTTATCTAAAAAATCGTCGTCTGCATCCATTACCGAATTGAAGAAAACGTTTGGAGACTTTCCTCCTAATTCTAACGTTACCGGGATGATATTTTCTGTTGCGTACTGCATAACAAGTCTACCCGTTGCTGTAGAACCTGTAAATGCTGCTTTTGCTACTTTCGGATTGGTTACCAAAGCTCTTCCCAGTTCTGCTCCGAAACCGTTCACAATATTTACAACACCTGCCGGAAGCAAATCGCCGATGAGTTCCATAAGAACCATAATGGAAATCGGAGTACTTTCTGCAGGTTTTAAAACGACGCAGTTTCCTGCTGCCAAAGCCGGAGCTAATTTCCAGACTGCCATTAAGATCGGGAAGTTCCACGGAATGATCTGCGCGATTACTCCAAGCGGTTCGTGAACGATTAGTGAAACGGTATCTTTATCCAGTTCGTTATGAGAACCTTCTTCCGCTCTGATAACGGAGGCAAAATATCTGAAATGATCGATCGCCAAAGGAATATCTGCGGCTAAAGTTTCTCTTACCGCTTTCCCGTTATCGATGGTTTCAACGGTTGCGATGTATTCTAAATTCTGCTCGATCCTGTCGGCAATTTTGTTTAAAATGATGCTTCTTTCTGTGGAAGAAGTGCTTTTCCATGTTTGGAATGCTTTTTCGGCTGCATTTACCGCCAATTCAAGGTCTTCTTTGGATGAATGCGCTGCCTGTGTGAAATTTTTACCGTCAATGGGAGAAACTACATCGAAGTACTGTCCGTTAACAGGAGCTGTAAATTGTCCGTTGATGTAGTTATCATATCTTTTTTTGAATTCAGGCCATTGGAGTAATGTTTCTGATTGTTGTTGTGTTGTAGTGCTCATATTCGTACAATTTTAATTTTTATCTATTGCCAAATTACATTTCCTTCAATGATTCTGATAGCACAATCGTACAAAAAAACTTCAAAATCGTACAGACAGAAAATTTTATTATTTCATTAACAGTCTTGTAAGCCGATTATTTTCTATATTTGAGTAAACAGGCTATTAAAAATGTTTAGAAATGAACAATAACAAGATTTTATTAGAAACTCCTGAATTGAAAAGGGAAAACCAGCTTATGCACTTGGTTGAAAATCAGACAAAATTCAATCTAAACAATTGTGAATTCAGTATCTACGAAACGCATAAGGCTGCTTTCGATGTAAAACTGCATTTTGAAACGATTGCATTCACGGCAATGCTTCGCGGGAAAAAGCATATGAAAATAGATCATAAAACGGGGTATTTCGATTATTATCCGGGAGAAAGTGTTTTGGTTTCGCCGGGAGAAACAATGGTGATCGATTTTCCTGAAGCGGATGAAACGCCTTCGCAGTGTATCTCTCTAAGCCTGAATCCTGAATTCATAGAGAGTTCTCTCAATCACCTCAATTATCATCTTCCGAAAGTAGACGAAACTTCGCGCTGGAATATTGAACTGGATGAATATTTTCTGTTTAATAATCAGTCTTTGGCTTCGGCAACGAATAATATCATGAGAATTGCCATGGACGATAATTCACAAAAGGATATTATGGCAGATTTTGCTTTGAAGGAACTTCTGATCCGCCTGATGCAGACTCAGGCAAGAAGCATGGTGGAGAAAAATATTGTAAAAAATAAATCCAGAATTGGTTTTGCCGTAGATTATATTAAGAAAAACCTTCATCAGAAATTATCAATAGACAGCATTGCAAAAATGGCGTATGTGAGCAAATCCAATTTCTTTAAAATGTTCAAAGACGAACTGGGAACTTCTCCGAATGAATTTATTCTGCAGGAGAGAATCAATCGCGCGAAAGAACTGTTGGCGAGCCAGAACAGCATTAAGGAAACAGCCTATCAGACAGGGTTTTCGGATGCGAATTATTTTACGAGAGTATTTAAGCAATTAGTGGGAGTAACGCCGAAAAGTTATCAGGATAAAGTTTTATTTCTTGAATAAAAAAAACACCTCAGATTGAGATGTTTTAATATTATTATTGATTTTTAATTATCCCTGATAATCATAATATCTTGCGCCTTTTAAAACAGGATTTTCCAGTTCTACTGATGTTGAACCAAAGCCTTTATAGTTTTCGTTAACTGAATTTTGCAGTTGTTTTCTGTGGAGTTTTTCGTAGGTCTCAAAATCAATTGCTGTTCTGTTTTTTAAACTTTCAAATAAATTCCATTTTTCTGCCACCTTTTTCCAGTTTTCTGAAACTTTTCCGGCAAAAACTTTGGATTTTGATCCGCTTCCGTACCCTAAAAATCCGATTTCCTGTTCTGCCAATTCTTCATTTTCGTTAAAAGAAGTCTGTAAAGCGGAAAGTAAAGCCATAAAAATAGAAGCGGTATACATATTTCCGATTTCCGAAGATGCACGTTGAGATTTTTCAATTTTATCATTAATAAACTGAAGGTATTCTTCTGATTTTGCCACTGCTTTTTGTTCTTCCGGACTTTCGTAAGACAAACCGTTTTCTAAGCTGTAAATTTCTGTGAAAACTCTTTTTCCGTGAAAGGCGTAGGGAAGATGGAAGATCAGATATTTCCAGTTTTCGTAAGGTTTATTAAGTCCTGTAATTTCTTTATAATGATCGTAGGCTTCTCTAATTCTGTCCTGATAACACTGGTTGGAATATTGCCCATCAAAGACAGGTTCATCCGTGAAAATTTCTATTTTTTCGGGAAAACTTTCGGGAGCATTCGTTAAATCTTCTTTTTTGAAATGACGACGCGGTTTGAAAAAATCAAAGACCGATTCTGTGGCAATTCCCCACTTGTTTTCAATTTCAATGAGATCAGGTTTTGAAGAAATTAAAACCGCAACTGCTCCTCCACCCTGTGTGTATTCTCCGGAAGAAGCCAGTTCGTATTTTGCATAATCACTTGCAATGACTACCGCTTTTTTATCAGGGTTTGCTCTTACAAAATCTAAAGAATTATGAAGCGCATCTACTGCTCCAATACACGCAAAAGTCATGTCTACCACATCACAGTTTCTGAAAACCCGGTCTCCAAATTCTTTTTCGAGAACTTTTTCTACCATCTGCATAGCGTAAGAAGCGGTTGGTTTAGCGGCATCTAAAGCGCTTTCTGTTCCTAAGTAAATTCTTGATATTTCTTTCGGATTGATGTTATAATCCTTTATGAGTCTTAGTAATGCTTCTGCTGCAAATGTTGCGGCATCTTCATGAACATCGGGAAAGCCCATTTTATGCAACCCCAATCCTTTTTCGAGTTTTGCAGGTTCGATTCCTCTTTTTTCTGCTAAATCTTTAATTTCCAAATATAATGAAGGCACATAATAGCTTGCTGCCTCAATTCCAAAAGTCATATTTCTTAATTTTCATACGAATTTAGAAAATGTAAACGTTTAATCATATATGATTTTTAGTAATTATTGAAAATTTATTTAGAATATGATAAAATTCAGGAAAATTATATTTTTAAATTCTAAGATCGGGATTTTAAAAGTTTGTGATTATTGATCCTCAAACTCATTATTTTTCAACAGTTCTGCCAAGACTTTTTTTGCACGCATAACACGAACCTTTGTATTGGCAACAGAAATGCCCAATTCTTCAGCAATTTCTTTGATGCTTTTTTCTTCGAAAAATCTTAAACGGATGATTTCCTGATAATTGACATCTAAAGATTCTATTGTTTTAATGATTTTCTTCTGTTCTTCTTCGGAAATCATTAATTCTTCAGGAGATTTGGCATACTGGTTTTTTACCTCATCCAGATTTTCCGTAGGATCCTGATTTTCGCGGCTTTTTTTTCTCCAAAAATCGATGATGGTATTTTGAGCAATGGTTAAAACCCATGTTTTAAACTGAAAATGAGGATCAAACATATCCAGCTTTGATAAAACTTTTGAAAAAACATTTACGGTGATTTCGTCGGCATCATTTTCGTCGTGAACTTTTTTCATTACAAAAGAAAAAACATCAACCCAAAAAATGTTGATGAGCCTGGTCTGCGCTTTCTGGTCTTTTTCCTTCGCTTTCTGAATGAGAGGAAATAATTGTTCGTCGTTCATTACTAACAAATATAATTGATTTTAGCTGAAAATACAATGCAGGAGATCAAATGATTTTTTCTGTACAATTTGTACTCCGACTGAGGTTTAGCCATGATCGCAGCATTTGTCTGAGCTCATTTTGTTTGATTTTGGTTTCGGCGGCTTTGCCGCCGAAACCAAAATCAAACAAAATAGCGAGTGCGGAGAGCAGGAAACAGCTCCTAAAAAAATCAACCTGTTTTTCATCCTGAGTTGAAAGTTTCTGTCTTCGCCTTATTGCTCTGAAATGATTATCTTTGTACATTAAAATTTTAAATCAGAAAATAATGAACTCTTTTATTGAAGAACTGAAATGGCGTGGGCTTTTTGCCGACATGATGCCCGGAACGGACGAACAATTGGATAAGGAAATGACAACAGCTTACATTGGTTTTGATCCTACCGCAGATTCTTTGCATATCGGAAGTCTTATTCAGATCAAAATTTTAGCTCATTTTCAGCAGCACGGTCATAAACCGATTGCTTTGGTGGGCGGTGCGACAGGAATGATTGGGGATCCTTCGGGAAAGTCTGCGGAAAGAAATCTTCTGGATGAAGATACTTTGCTGCATTATGTAGACTGTCTTAAAAACCAGCTTTCCAGATTTCTGGATTTTTCGGGAAGCGAGCCGAATAAAGCGGAACTGGTGAACAATTACGACTGGATGAAAAATATTTCTTTCCTTGATTTTGCCAAAAACGTCGGGAAAAATATTACCGTAAATTATATGATGGCGAAAGATTCTGTAAAGAAAAGACTTTCCGGAGAGGCAGGAGTTGATGGAATGAGTTTTACGGAATTTACGTATCAGTTGATTCAGGGGTACGATTTTTTACATCTGTATCAAAATAATGGCGTTAAACTTCAAATGGGAGGTTCTGACCAGTGGGGAAACATTACGACCGGTACAGAACTGATCCGCAGAAAAGCACAGGGTGAAGCATTTGCCTTAACGGTTCCTTTGATAACAAAAGCGGACGGTTCGAAATTCGGAAAGTCTGAAAGCGGAGAAAATTACTGGCTGGATAAAAAGAAAACTTCTCCTTATAAATTCTATCAGTTCTGGCTGAATGCAACGGATGAAGATGCGGAAAGATTTATTAAATTCTATACTTTTTTAGGGAAAGAAGAAATTGAAACTTTAATTGAAGAGCATAAAACGGCTCCGCACGAAAGAAAACTACAGAAAAAATTAGCTGAGGAAGTTACGGCTTGGGTTCACGGAAAAGATGAATACGAAAAAGCACTGAAAGCTTCTGAAATCCTTTTCGGACGTTCTACGGCTGAAGATCTGGTAAGTCTTGATGAAGAAACATTTCTTGAAGTTTTCGACGGAGTTCCTCAGAAAGAGGTAGCAAAGAATGATGTTTTAGGAGTAAATATTATCGATTTGCTTTCTGAAAAATCAGGGTTTTTAAAATCTAAAAGCGAAGCCACAAGAGAACTGAAAGGAAATGCTATTTCGGTAAACAAACAGAAAATTAATGATGTTTACACAGCTAATGAAAGTGATTTGATTGACGGTAAGTTTTTACTTTTACAAAAAGGAAAGAAGAGCTATTTTATCGTGAAAGTAATTTAAAAGTTAATAATAGTATAAAATCGGGGGCGCAAAATTGAAAATTTTGCGCCCCCGATTTTTTAGGTAATGTCAATAAAAAAGACCACCTTTTCAGATGGTCTTGGTATTTTGAATGTTTTTTATAGTTCTAAGAAGCTGTAAGAAATTGAAGCACTTTGTGTACCCGATCCTACTACCTTTTTAGTTTTTGCAACTTCTCCGTCTACATAGATATTGATGATTAGCTCAGAATCTGAATAAGGAAGAACAGCATTTGCTGCTAAATTCAACTGAGCCTGACTTGAGCTTACAAACTGCTCTCCGCTGGACCATGTAGTTCCTGTAGGATTAAAAGTAGTACTCTGCCCTGTCCCGATTTGTGTAACTACAGTTGAAAAAGTTCCTGTAACAGGTGGATTTGCAGGTGGATTTGGACCTTTTGTATTTATTTTAGCTTCAAACTGAATAATATGATCTGTAAATTCATCATCGTCATCTTTCTTACAAGAATTAACAACTAAGATTGCTGAAAATAATACAGCGAATAAAAAAGAAAGTCTAAGTAAACTTTTTGATTTGTAAAATTGCTTCATTTCTCCAAATAGATTTTTAATGTTCCAAATATAGGTTTTTTATCAATATAAAAATAACTTTTATGAAAAATTTCCAACAATGAATTGCAAATAATATCAATTCAATAAATAATTATAACGCTGTTTCTGGCTGGATATTGTCTTAATTTATCAGGCACTTTAAGACAGTTTGTCCAACTATTTTAAATGGTCTTATTTTGATGGAGCTAAAGAATAAATACATCATTAATAATTATCTTTGCCGTATGAATTTAGATTATATTGTAAGAGAACCCGAAAATATCAGTTCCGACACCACAATTCTTTTCATGCTTCATGGCTACGGAAGCAATGAACAGGATCTTTTCAGCTTCAGAGAAACTCTTCCTAAAGACTGGATTATCGTAAGCTTCAGAGCTCCCAGAAATACCCAGTTTGAAGGATTTTCATGGTATGATATCGATTTTAACAATCCTGACAACTTTATTGATGTTCCGCAGGCTAAAGAATCTTTAAACAGCATTACGGAAAGTATTCTTAAAATTATAAACAGTTATGGAATTACCGAAGGCAAGACTCACCTTTGCGGTTTCAGTCAGGGGGGAATTTTATGTTATGCTCTGGCTTTAAAATACCCTGAAATGTTCAATCTTGTAGCGTGTTTAAGCAGTTATCCGGAAGAAAAGTTACTCACCGATATTGTAAAGGATAAGAAAAAACTGGAAAGACTTCGCTTCTTTATTTCTCATGGAACAGATGATGCGGTAATTCCTTTGGAGTGGGGAAGAAAAGCGGCAGATCTTTTGTATGATTTAAGCTGTTATTTTACGTTCAGAGAATATATGAGCGGTCATGGAGTGAACCAGAAAAATTATATGGATCTGATGGACTTCTTTTCCAAATAAGATTATCGAAATCTAAACATTCGTTTTAAATTATTAAACAAAATACAAACATTCTCATTTTGGGAATGTTTTTTTATTGGTGATAAAGATAAATTCAGTAAATTCAGTAAATGAAACTGAAGTATTTTTTTGTGTTTGTACTGTTCTGCATTTTTATGAGTGCTCAGAATTCTTTTGAAATTCAGAATGCAAAAAAAACGGTGATCCCTTTTAAACTTATTGCCAATTTAATTTTTATTCCCGTAAATATTAATGGTGTAAATCTTACTTTTTTGCTTGATACCGGAGTTGCTGAAACTTCTATTTTCAGTCTTGAAAATAAAGAAATCAATCTCCAGAATATTGAGAAGATAAAATTTGCCGGGTTAGGAGGAAGCGCAAGTATCGACGGATTTCGGTCCGATAATAATATTGCAAAAATTGGAAAGAATTTTATAAATAATTCAATGACGGTGTATATTATTACCGATCAAGACTTTAATATTTCTTCTCACGTAGGAATTCCCGTAAACGGAATTATCGGTTATCATTTTTTTAAAGACCATCCTGTTTTAATTGATTATTCGTCTAAAAAAATTACCATTTACAACGATAAAACTTTATTTCAGAAAAAAATAAAAAATTTTAAAGAGATCGATATCAGTATTGAAAAAAATAAACCTTATGTGATTGCCGATGTGGAAATGACAAGGGAACGAAAGCCTTCAAAATTACTGATTGATCTGGGGAATAGTGATCCTATGTGGCTTTTTCCTGCTTTGATAAAAGACTTTGTATACAACCGACCGAATATTGATGATTATCTCGGTCGTGGCTTCAACGGTGATGTGTATGGTAAACGAAGCAGAATTCACAACCTGTATCTCGGAGATTTTAAATTTGAAAAGCCATTAACGGCAATGCCTGATGAATACTCCATTCAGCACGTAAATATGGTAGAAAACAGAAAAGGTTCCATTGGCGGAGATATCATGAGGCGTTTTACGGTTGCATTCGATTATTCTGAACAGAAGATGTATTTAAAAAAGAACGGAAATTACGATGATCCTTTTCATTTCAATATGAGCGGTCTGGATTTTAAACAGGACGGCATGGAATGGACGAAAGATGTGGTGAATCTTCCGGCTAAAAGAAAGGAAAGTCCTTCCAACGGAATTGAAGTGATCAATAATAACCTTCAGTATAATTTTGTTTTAAAACCTATTTTTTCCATCGCCGGAGTGCGTAAAGATTCTCCGGGAGCTAAAGCCGGACTTCATAAAGACGATCGCTTAATAAGCATCAATGGTAAAAAAACAGAAGACATGACGCTCAATAAAATCATGGAAATGATGAAATCCGATGAAGGAAAAACCATCAATATGCTGATTGAAAGAAAAAATAAACAGATGACTTTAAGCTTCACCCTCGAAGATCCGATACCTTACCAAGAACAAGAATGATATGAAAACCGAAGAAACTACGCTGGACAAAATAAGAACCAGACCCCGATTTAAGATGTTTACTCATTTAACAAAAGATGAATACGCAGAAAATCTGAAAAAATATCTAAAAGAACATAAAGGTGAGTTTTCAGGCAACATTAATAAAGAGGTAGCAACTATCTGTGTAGAAACAGATTACGAAACCTACTGGAAGCCAAGACTATCTTTAAGAATTGAAATTGAAGACGAAAAAACTGCGATACGAGGCGTTTTCGGACCCAGTTCCGCAGTTTGGACGTTTTTCATGTTTTTATATTTTGCGTTTTCGATTCTCTGGATGGTCTTTATTTCCATGTATTATGTGGAAAAACAAATTAAAAGTCAAGAATTTCCATGGGCACTTACCGCATCTTTTATCATGATATTCTGCATTGCACTTACCTATGCAGCAGCACGTTTCGGGCAGCATAAAGGAAAAGATGAAATGCTGAAACTCAGAAAATTCGCAGAAGAATCTACGCTGCAGTTTGAAAAACTGGATTAAGGAGCAACGGTCTTAGTTGTCTGTGGCATTTGTTCCAATACAGCTTTTGCCGCTCTTATAGAATCTACCACTTTTTCTCTGTTATCCTGCTCTTTCAGTATTCTTTCGATACTGGGCTCGATCATTTTAGTCATTTCTTCCACAGAAACGCTGTTGGCATTAGGATCGCTAAGAAGTTTTCTCCAAGGTTTTCTTTTTCCCCAACCGTAATCTCCATAAACCATTACAGCCGTTCCTTTTGCTTTTGTAGTCGCTCCTCCCGGATTTAAAACCCATGTATCTGCATAACCATAAAGCCATTTTGCATCTTTCATCAATAATCTTAGACATGAATGCGATGCAGGGTAACCCGGAAGGTCATACTGATGCCATCCTATTCCGTCAAGATTAAAAATATTAAAATTATAAGGTAATTTCCATTCGCTGCTTACGGTTGAAATTGCCAGTTGTTTTTTCCAGTTGGCAAAGGTAAGACCGGTCTTTGTTTTTGCGGTTTTCTTGCCCATACTTGTAGGTCCCCACTTCACGAGAGTTCCGTTAGAATATACTCCGTACGCCTGAATAGGATATGAAAAAATAACAAATTTCTTTACCGGACTCAGTACATCAAGCTGCATCGGGAAAGGAGAATACTCCATTAATGTAGTATCAATTTTTGCAGGAACTACCAAAGTATCTGCATTCCATTTATTTTTAGAATCCAGTCTGTTTAAAGCTAAAATAGCATAACGTTCTTTCTCTGTATATTTTTTGTTAAAGACTCCGAATAAAGAATCTTTCATTTTTTTGTCTTTAGGGAAAATAAAAGCATTATAAAAGCCATCTTCCTGCATTGCCGGAGGTAAAGATTCTTTTTCAACTACAGAATCTTTTTTCACAACCACAGAATCTGTTTCAGGATCAGGTTCACTGATTGATGAATTGGTGTCATTGATTTTGTCGTTGATTTTTTCAATTTCTTTTTTACAGGAAATCATCATTAAGCTGATAAAGAATGCATAAAGAAGTGATTTTTTCACAAGTCTGTTTTTCATAAATAAAAGTGGGCAATAATTTTTTTTCTACTCAGTACAAATATCAGACCTAAAATCGGATAAAAAAAATGCAAAGTTAATTTACCGTAAAAATACGGTGAACAGTTAATATTTTGAATCAAGAATTATTAAATGTAGTTATGTTAAATATCGTATGAATTGACTGAAATCTAAGGTAAAGGCGGTTAATTATCCGAATTAATTTAACCTGATGATTTTTAATCTGTGCTGCCCTGTCCCTGTTAAAGCAGTAACAGTACCCACTTCCCCACCTACTTGTATATTAACCGTTTGTCCGGCTGTTAAGTTCACTACTGTTGACGGAGAGCTTGTAATGTTAACTCCGCTTCCTGCATATGGAGATGCCGAACAGGATGATTCTGTATCTGTTGTACCGTTTACAACAATTCTGGTTGTAATTGAATGATTTGCTGCTGTATTTGCATTAAAACTGTTATTTGCTATAATCTGGTAGGTTCCTGTTCCCGGAGCCGTAAAATTTCCTGAGGTTGTATTATAGGAAGTTCCTACATTTACTGCTGTCGTATTGTAGGGAATAACAGCATAGGCAACAGCAGGAGTATACGTTGTTGTTCTTGAAGCATCTACAAGCAACTGAGGAAAGGTATAATTACCGGGTTCCCATTGACTGGTAGTGGTATTGTAAATCAATGTCTGTCCGTTAGTCGGTGCTGTATTCGCAACATTTCTTCCCTGAATTTTCGCAACTGTAGAGGCTCCTAAAGTTCCTGTAACATCGCCTGCAATTGATATTCCCGATGTTGGATAAGTTCCGGCTGCCGTTAACTGTCCCTGTGCATTAACTGTGAAAGTAGGAATCGTTGTAGATGCAGTTCCATAAGCTCCGGCAGTGACTGCAGTATTGCTTAAAGATATAGTTCCTGTAGATGTTATGGGTCCTCCTGTAAGTCCTGTTCCTGTGGTAATATTGGTTACAATTCCCGTATTGGAAGTGGAAATAGTTCCGTCCGGAGCAATATTTATTCCTGAACCAATCTTTACTCCTCCAAGAGTTGTAGAACTTGCAATTGGTAAAGAATAGGCAGATGGAAGTAAATGTTTCTGTCCGTCTGCACCAATGTATGTGTTTGTATTTCCTGTCCCTCCCAAGACTCCCTGAGTTCCCAAAACAAGGTTACCGATACCCGTAACTAAATTGTAATCCACCGCTGTTCCACTGCCCAAAACGGCATTAGTCCCTCCGGTTACAGATAATCCTGTAGTGGTTGTCGTTAAATTACCTCTTGTAAGCGTAGAATTAGGTGATATATTTATCCATGAAGTGCCGTTATACTGCAAAACTTGCCCCGTTGTAAGAGCAGAAAGCGATACATCGCTTAAACCGGATAAAGAAAAATTTCCCAAAGTGCCATTTCCTCTGATGTATTGAGAAATGGTTCCCGAACCGGAGACGGTAATCGTTCCCGAATTGGTAATCGGAGAATTTGAAACACTGAAAGCAGAAGGCATACTTAGTCCTACACTTGTAACTGTCCCACTATTCACTGTATTAAGAATACCTCCGGAGAATGTAAGTCCGGCTCCTAAAGATAGCGGACTCACATTACCGGAAGCATTTGCATATAAAATTTTATTGAAAAGCGCCGAGTTGGTATAAACAGCGCCCACTGATTTTACAATTCCATTTACTTCAAGCTTTTCTGAGGGACTGGATATACCAATTCCTACATTTCCGGAGTTTTTATTATAAATATTATTCCCGGATAAAATCCATTTCGATTCATCAACCTGTTTAAGGGTACCTTTATTATCAATAACCCTGACTTGTGAATAGAGCGAAACAGATAAAACTAAAAAAAGAAAATCGAATAATTTGCCCATCTCGTGTTTATCAATAATATGAAAATAAATGATTGGTTTTTAGGAACAATCTTACTTCATGTACTGCACCTCAATAATATCGCCTGCCAATACAGACCAATCATTAGGAGCACTTCCGTTCGGAACAAGCGTTACTGCAGATCCCGAAACAGTATAATCTTCATTAGCAATTAATTTTGCACCATTTCTGTAGACCCATACCTGAGAATATGTAGGTAACACAGGAGCTCCTGTTAAACTGTAAGATGTCTGACCTGCTGTTGAAGTAAATTTTTCATGTCCGCTCTGTACAAGATCTGTTGAAAGCATTTTTAAGACATTTCCTGTAGCTTCGTCTCTTACAAGAATCGTATATCCCGAAGTTCCCAGCGTTGCAGAAGTTGCCGGAACATTAGATCCTGCCTGATTGGTATTGGTATTCTGAAGTACATTGGCAAGACCAAATTTTTTCCCATTAAGATCTATACTGGTATCATCAGTAAGGGTTCCTCCCAGTTGCCACGTTGTTGTTGTTACATTATTCGTAGTATTGGTAAGGGTTGTAATCCCGTTTTTAGCCTGTAGATATTTGATAGTTCCTTTGTTATCAATCACCCTGATAGTTCCGTTAAGAGCCTGCGCCGCTCCATTAGCAGAGTTCTGGGCTACATCACCAGTTGTTTGTTGTGCTTGTACAGCTCCGGAAGCTGCAAAAAGAAATACTAAAATTGCGGAAGTTTGTAGATACTTTTTCATGTTATTTAATTTTAAAATTTTTATAAGAATTTGTAAATTTTTATCTCATCGTTGGCATAGCAGGATACTCCGGTCTCCAGTTTTATATTAAATGAAGAAAGAACCTGAAAATCTATGTTTACCCCATTTCTGTAAACTTTTGTATTGGAAGTACTGATGCTCCATGGGGTGGGGAATTCTGTCTGGCCGTCCGCAGCAATAATTTTTACAGAAAGGATTTCCGTTCCGGACATTTGCGAAATCCAGTTGCTGCCGTTATACACAAAAAGAGTTCCGGTGGAATTATTAACGTATATATCTCCGGTAGAATTCGTAGTGGGAATCGTTGGATCTGCGTTTCCGTAAAAAATTTTTGAGCTGTCGTTAAATCTAAGCCACTTGCTTCCGTCCCAATAATAATACCCTTTGGTAATTCCTGCATTTGAAATCGTATTGTATACAAGGAGGCTTACTGCAGGATTAGGCACTGTAGTAATATCTGTAATGTTTTGAAGAGGAACACGAGGAATAAGTAAACCTTTATCTGATGCTTTAGCAACAATATCCAGAGCTGCCGAAGGATCGGGACTGGGTGTATTTATCCCTACCTGAGACAGAAAGAGAGGAGACATTAAAAATGTGCATACAATAAAAATGAACCTCATAGTGTTAAGGTTTTATACTTATTATTATAATCTAACAAGTTAAATGCTCAGTAAAATGTATTTGGAATAGATTGCAGAACAGCAACTACTTTAGGTTTTCGAAATAATTTTAATGACATTATTCAAATTCTTGTGATTAATTGAATAATTTTCATTTAACTTTGTGATTTGATGTCTAATATACAAGTTTAAACCAAATAAACAATGAAAAACATTATATTTTAATCAATTTAAAAAGAATACTTTAATTTATAAAAATTTATTATTGAAAAAATTAAAATTATAATTGAATATTTAATAAAAAACGAAAAAAATTAATTTATAACCTTTTAAAAAATGCCATATTTTATCACATTTTATGCAGAATTGACTACAAAACCTTTAGTAATCAGTAAGTTTAACAGCCGATAATTTTATTCTAAGAAAGTTATATTTAGAATATCATCTTCAAAGTTGAATATTTTAAATATCTTATCAGATCTTTTTATTTTTCTCTAATCTGGTCTTGCAACGTAAAAAATAGGCTATAGCATCTTTAATCAGTTGGTCATTATTTACAGAACAGTAATCTTGCATTTCATCGATAAATAGCTCCTGAATGGTTTTCAATTCTGCCAGTGATCTTCTACGCGAAAAACTATCTCTGATATAGTTTTTAAGAATAAAGATGATATAATCTCTCTTAATGCATTTTTCGTCAAACATGTACGGAAAAATTATTCCCATCCATTCGTTATCAAAAAAAAGAACATCTTCATCATCTTCCAAAAGGATTAAATTTTCATCGTAAGCCCATTTTAAAAGATTTTCTTTTAATGCAGCTTTGTTGCTCCAATCGAAATTCAGTATGGTCATAAGTTCTTTTTAATTTTAAGATTACTTCGGAAATATAAAAAATGATGTGTATACAAAATTCAGGAAAAGGTTTTTCAGAAAAGCACACATTACAGTTTATGAAATTACGGATCAGTCTCAAAAGTTGGGGAGGAATGTTAAGTAGTTTTATCTTTGTATAATGCTAAGCGATCAAGAATTACTAAAGTTTTTGCTTCCACCATACTTAGTGGATTATTTTGATATTGTGAAATTTGAAGAAAAAGAAGG
>NZ_JACLCU010000004.1:0-210949 GCF_014218905.1 Chryseobacterium sp. C3
TTGCTAAATTCTGGATAATTATTTCTGCCGAGGCTAATAACCAAACCCAAGATTAGGGGGGGTGCCTGAGCTTTTTTGGTTGGTTCGGGCGGCTGCCCCGCACCCGCCGAAACCAACGAAAAAGCGAGTAGCGAAAGCTGGAAAAAGCTCCTAAAAACTTTGTAATCATCACATTTTACACAACTTACTGTGGATTTGTGGATAAAAAAATATACAAACATAAGAATCAGGTTTAAAACTTTTTCTTACATTTGTATATCAACAGCATAAGGAAATTTTTGGTTAATACTCTTTCTGCCTCCTGAGACGAAATCCGTTTATTCTAGACAAACAATGCAGTCTCTTGAAAGATTACCCTGTCCAATTCTTTCCTTTTTTTATTGCTTTATTTTCTTCTTCTGAAAGTAAAATCCTAAAAATTAAGCCTTTTTCACAAATTCAGATTTCAGTGCCATAGAACCGAAACCATCGATTTTACAGTCGATATTATGATCGCTGTCCGGTCTCAGACGGATATTTTTAACTTTTGTTCCTGCTTTTACAGGTTTTGGAGCACCTTTTACGGGAAGATCTTTAATAACCACCACAGAATCTCCATCCTGAAGTTCGTTTCCGTTAGAATCTAAGATTTTCCCTGAATTTGATGCATCTGCGCTTTCTTCTTCGGGATTCCACTCGTAGAAACACTGGGAACAAACCATCATATTATCGCTCGGATAAGTAAACTCGGAGCTGCATTTTGGACAAAGTACAGTATCACTCATATTTTTAATTTTTTGCAAAGTTAATTTTTTAATATCTTCAATTAAAATTTAATAACATGAGATATACACGTAGATTTTTAATTTTTATTTCTTTAGTCCTGTTTTTCAGGTTATTTGTTCAGATATTTAATGAGGTTGACTTAATTCCTAATTACACAATGACATTTGTTGATGAAGAAATTTCCCAAGTCGACCGTTTTCAGAATTTAAATGAATCTAAAGAATATTCAAAATCCCAGATTTACAAATATCAGAAAATCAACAAAGAAAGATCAGATAAAGCCAATTCGCAACTTATCATGATCGTTGTCTTGGTTATTATTCAGTTGTTTTTCTATTTTTCTAACCACAGAGAAAGCCCAAAGCAAAATTTTGAATTCACAGACTAAAATTTTGAAACAGAAATTCTCAGCAGAAATTCGTACTTTTGCAGATTCAAAATAGCAGAACCCAATTTTATGGAATTGATACACAGAAACCTGGCAATCGGAATTCACGATGCTTTGCAGGAAACATTTTTCGAAAAAAATAAATACGCCGATAAAGTAATCGAAAGACTTTTGAAAGCGAATAAAAAATGGGGAAGCCAGGACAGAGCAGTGGTTTCTGAGATTTTCTATAACATTATCCGTTGGAAAAAACGCCTTGAATATTATATGGGTGAAGGCGTAAAACCCAACAATATTTATAAATTAATCATTGCTTATCTTCTTTGGAGCAAAACGAACTATAAAAAATTTGAAGAATTTGACGGTATAAAAATCGCCGACATTCTTACCAAACTAAAAAAAGGTACGGTTCCTACAAAAGCAATCGAACATTCTATTCCGGAATGGCTTGCCGAAACTTTAGAAAAAGAACTGGGTGAAAAGTGGGAAAAAGAAATGTATGCCCTGAATGAACAGGCTCCGACGGTTTTAAGAGCAAATTCTCTGAGAACAACAACGAAAGAGCTTATCTCTGATCTTTCCGATGAAAACATCGTTTCTTACCCTATTAAAAATTATCCGGATGCAGTACAATTGGAGGAAAAAAAGAATGTTTTCCTGACGACTGCTTTTAAAGAAGGATTGTTTGAAGTTCAGGATGCTTCTTCCCAAAAAATCGGGTATTTCCTTGATGTAAAGGAAGGACAGAGAGTTGTTGATGCTTGTGCAGGTGCAGGAGGAAAAACGCTTCACTTAGCCGCTTTAATGCAGAATAAAGGACAGATCATCGCACTGGATATTTTCGAATGGAAACTTGCCGAACTGAAAAGACGTGCAAAAAGAGCCGGAGCGCACAACATTGAAACCCGCATGATTTCTGATAATAAAGTAATCAAAAGGCTTCATGAAAAAGCAGACCGATTATTGATCGATGCTCCATGTTCAGGTTTGGGCGTTTTAAAAAGAAATCCGGACAGCAAATGGAAAATTGATCAGGCTTTTATCGACAGAATTAAAATTGAACAGCAGCAGATTCTTCAGGATTATTCTAAAATGCTTAAAAAAGGAGGAAAAATGGTGTATGCAACGTGTTCTATTCTACCTTCTGAAAATAATTTGCAGGTTGATGAATTCATCAGAAACAATCCGAACTTTAGAATGATTAAAGACGAAAAAGTAATGCCAAGTGAAGGCTATGACGGATTCTATATGGCTTTAATTGAAAGAGTTTCTTAAAAAACATTCTTTGTATAATGAACAAAACTACTCTTTTCAGGGTAGTTTTTTTGTTATACTCTTCATTACAAAAGACAATTATAAAGCGATTTTTAACGTTCTCAAAAGAATAAAAATCAAAAATATTTAAAAACTGTTGTGGTCTTTTTCATCTCTGTCAAGCAACTTAAACAACTTCAGTTCGGGATAAGAAATAAATTTAAATAATTGAATTATCGCAAAGAAAAACAAAAGATTTTTTTACTTATTGAAAGTTTGTAAGCAAAACAAAGGCACTTCGTTTATTTAAAAAAGACAAAAATGGTATTACTTTGATAAGTTTTACGCCTTTGTATATCTTAAAAGCTGAATTTTTGATAATTAAATCTCTTTGTTTAATCCTTGCGGTTAAGAAGATTTACTCCAAAGTCAGGTTAAATAAGAATTCTGTTAATCTTTTGTAGCTTTTGTGGTTAAAAAATGAATTTCTAAAGAATTATCTTTGCTAAAACCATTTCAAATTATGCATCTAAGAATTTTAGTAAGTTTCTTTACTTTTTTATGCTGTTTATCTTTTGCACAGACGTACGAAGTACAGTACCTCAGTTCATCCAACGGAAAAGTTTTAACGGAGCAGCCTCCCACTCTGGTCTGGGCAAATGAAAAGGAAAATTTTATCCTGAATAACAAAATCAGAGAACAAAAAGCAGATTTTCCTTTCGAAATTACGAAAATTGAAAAACCTTCGAATACGGTAATTTCTTATGCGTTTCTAAAATCTGACGAAATTATTTCAACTTCAGATAAAGAATCTGTGGCAAAACAGACTTTTGAATTCACCAATGAAACCAAGAAAATTTTGGGCTACAACTGCAAAAAGGCAGTTACCAAAATCAATTCCAACACTATTGAAGTGTGGTATACCAACGATCTGAAAATTCAGGGGGGACCTTCTGTAATCGGACAAAATCTGGGATTTGTTCTGGAAATTGAAAGAAATAAAAACTCTCTGATCACCGCTCAATCGATTAAAAAAGTTAAGAAAACTGACATTGATGCTATTCTGAAAGGATCGATTAATTCAACCGATCAGTTAGGTTACAGAGATCTTTTGTGGAAAAGCAGATTTACCACCCTAAAAGTTTTTGATCATGAAACCATTAATTTTTCAGATGAATCTAAATCTGACGAAAACATAAAAAGATTCGCTAACGGAACCATTATTCTGAAAAAGATTAAGTTCCCGAAAATTTCCGAGGGCGAAAATATTTTTGTTGAATTAAAACAACAATCCAACGGCGACGCGTACGACAGAACGGGAACCGTATTTTTTGTACCGCAGGACAAATCTCAGTCGTTTTTTGACGGACTGGAAAAAGGTGTAAAAACACTTCCTGTTTATGAAAACGGAAACGGAAAACAGTATTACGGAATTACAGCAACGGAAAATTACAATCCCGCGGTAGAAATGATGCGATTTTTTACAGCTTTCGGAATCAATAAATTCAATCATATTCAGTTAAAAGATAAAAACTGGCAAACGATCAGTCCGTACCGTGAAGACATTACAGATCTGAAACCTTCTCTTTCTGAAAAAGAATTATGGATCGGGACATTTATCGGAAATTACGATAAAGGCGGTCATAAAGTCAGTCTGGAAATTACCATTCACAAAAGCGATCAGACCATCTATAAAAACAATACGGTGATTCCTTTATTCAACACTTTAAACATTATGGAAATGGCGGGACAGGATTATTCTACCATGTTTAATAATGATAAAGGACTATTTGTAGAGTTTACTTTAAAAAAGGATCTGAAAAATGCCCAGTTGAAATATACAACTACCGGTCATGGAGGCTGGGAAAACGGCGATGAATTTGTACCGAAAGCCAACTCGATCTTTTTAGACGGAAAAATGACCTATTCTTTTGTCCCATGGAGAACCGACTGCGGATCTTATCGTCTTTATAATCCGGCTTCAGGAAATTTTCCGGACGGGCTTTCATCATCAGACCTCAGCAGATCAAACTGGTGTCCCGGAACCGTTACCAATCCCAATTTCATACAGCTTGGAGATTTAAAAGCCGGAAAACATACCATTCAGGTAAAAATTCCGCAGGGCCCAACTGAAGGAACGAGCTTCAGTTCGTGGAACGTTTCAGGAGTTCTGCTAGGTTCCGAATAAAAACAAAACCTTCTCGCAAACTGAATTGCAAGAAGGTAAAAACACAAATGATGAAAAAAAATTATTTCGAGCCACAAAGTAAGGGTTAAAATTTGTAGAATAAATTACCATACATTAAGAAATATCTCATAATAATTTCGTATGTAATGAATAAATTAGAGATGTGAGTTAAAAAAATCAACTAAAATCATATTTTCAATTTAAAATAATTAAATTTTTACTTAATTTTAAATTAATTAATTAAAAATATTAACTTATTTAATTTTTTTGTTGTTATTTTTAAACCACTATTCTACTTTTGTTTCAAATTAAATGAAAAAAAAATGTGTGGAATTTTATGTTTGTTTGACGCCAAACAAAAAACTGAAATGTTAAGACCTCAGGTTCTTGAAATGTCTAAAAAAATTCGTCACCGTGGTCCGGACTGGAGCGGAGTGTTCCAGAATGACAAAGTGGTTTTCTCTCATGAAAGACTTGCCATCGTAGATCCTACCTCCGGAAAACAGCCATTATTTACCAAAGACGGAAAAATAGTTCTTGCCGTGAACGGTGAAATCTACAATCACAGAGAACTGAAAGAAGAATTTCCTGATTATGAATTTCAGACACAGTCAGACTGTGAGGTTATTTTAGCTTTATATCAAAAATACGGAAAAGATTTTGTTGAAAAATTAAACGGAATTTTTGCCTTTTCTTTATATGACACGGAAAATGATGTGTATCTCATTGCACGCGATCACATGGGAATCTGTCCTTTGTATCACGGTTGGGATAAAAACGGAAACTATTACGTTGCTTCAGAACTGAAAGCGCTGGAAGGAGTTTGCAAAACCATTGAAACTTTTTTACCGGGACATTTGGTGTACAGCAAAGACGGAAGCGAACTTCAGCAGTGGTATAAAAGAGACTGGGAAAGCTTTGATGCCGTAAAAGATAACAAAACGGATATTGAGAAATTAAGAAAAGGACTGGAAGATGCGGTTCACAGGCAATTGATGAGCGACGTTCCTTACGGAGTTTTGCTTTCAGGTGGATTAGATTCTTCCGTAATTTCTGCGATTACGGCAAAATTTGCAAGACAGAGAGTGGAAAGCGGAGATACACAGGAAGCGTGGTATCCGAGATTGCACAGTTTTGCAGTTGGTTTGGTAGGATCACCGGATTTGGCAGCAGCTCAGAAAGCAGCAGAACACATCGGTTCGGTTCACCATGAAGTTAATTTTACCGTTCAGGAAGGTCTGGATGCGGTTCGTGATGTTATTTATCATCTGGAAACGTATGATGTAACGACAGTGAGAGCTTCTACGCCGATGTATCTTTTGGCTAGAGTGATTAAATCGATGGGAATTAAAATGGTGCTTTCCGGAGAAGGTTCTGATGAACTGTTCGGTGGTTATTTATACTTCCATAAAGCTCCGAATGCGAAAGAATTCCATGATGAAACCGTAAGAAAATTAGGAAAACTTCACCTGTACGATTGTTTAAGAGCCAACAAAGCGTTGATGAGTTGGGGAATTGAAGGGCGCGTTCCTTTCTTAGACAAAGAATTTATGGATATTGCTATGACCGTGAATCCAAAAGATAAAATGGTAAATGCTGCCGAAGGAAAAATTGAAAAGTGGGTTCTGAGAAAAGCTTTCGAAGATATTCTTCCGGAATCTATTGTCTGGAGACAGAAAGAGCAGTTTTCGGATGGAGTTGGTTATTCATGGATCGATACTTTAAAAGCCGTTGCTGAAAAAGAAGTAACAGACGAAATGATGGCAAATGCGAAATTCAGATTTCCTTTGAATACGCCTCAAAACAAGGAAGAATACCGTTACAGAACAATTTTTGAAGAGCATTTCCCAAGTGAAACTGCGGCTGCAACAGTTCCTTCGGTTCCTTCGGTTGCGTGTTCTACGCCAATTGCACTGGAATGGGATGAAGCATTCAAAAACATGAACGATCCGAGCGGAAGAGCAGTAAAAGTGCATGAAACTTCTTACGGAGAATAGATTTAGAAGTATGAGAGTATGAGTGTTTTTTGAGTTTGTGAGATATTTTTTATTCTTCCCTATTTTTATTTAACAAATAGAAGATGAGCATTCTGAAACGAAATCCTGAACTCTAAAAATCTAAACTTTACATAAAAATTTATCAATCCTGTAGCAATACAGGATTTTCTTTTGCATTTACCTTAATAATATTGTCAGAATTTAACCGTTAATCAAATATATTATCTAATAAATAATTATATTTGGAAAACGAAAATATCAATTATAAAAAAATGAGAAGAAACATTACTATCTTATTTGCTTTATTATCCATGACTTTTGCTTTCGGACAGGGAAAATATGGTAAATATCTTAGCTCCAAAAAACTGGCAATGGTGTATAAAAGTGTGAAAGATGGCGATAAAGACGACTTCTACCAACAATATTACTGGCTGGTAAAAGCGGAACAGCTGAAAACGTATCCTCACCTTAAAGATATAAAACCGAAAGTTTTATATGAATTTGTAAAAAAAGTGAATCCTCAGAATCCGACTAAAAAACTGGATGCAAGAGGTAAAGAACTTAGAGAAACCGCAGAATTATCTTTAAACCAGTATTTCAAAAACAAAAATCTGGATAACAATTCTGTTTTAATGTACAATCTGGAAACGTATGTAGATCCTTCTAAAGGACAGTATTATACAAAAGTTGATGCAGAAAAGATCAAAGAACTGGTTCCGAAAGAGCTTTATGCTTTCAACTCCAACAACAGAAATACAGGAGAAGATAAAACCTATTATCTTTGGATCAACAAGGAAAAAGACGATTTCAATATCGTAGACATTATTCCTGAAGAGAAAGAAAATAAAGCGTTCTATGCGAGAGTGAAGCAGTATCTTCCAAGCTATAAATTCTCAAAATATGTTCCTTCTGTGAAAAAAGGTACAAAAACGGACAGAACAGATGCAGATTTCTACTACATCATGCCGTTTGAGCAAAACACAGATAACATCGAATACAAAACAAAAGATTTCAAAACTTTCGAATTAAGCCAATACAGAAAAGCCGGCGAAGAGTGGAAAGGGGTTGAAAAACCAAGAAAATAAATTAAAAAGTCCTGTGAAGTTTCGCAGGACTTTTTTGTTGGAATATTTTTAACATAAATGACACAAATTTTTGCACGAATATTCACAATTGCTCGTAAAATTTAAGAAAATAGAATATTATAAATGTCGTTATTGATCACATCATCAAAAACTTAAAATAGCTAACAGTTCAGGAGTATCAGGAAAAATATTGCGGCAAATAGATTTCTCGTTCGTGGAAATGACAGCTTAATCCATCGATTAACATCTTCTCTTTATTAAAAGGAATAAAAATTGCTTTGAAAATTACATTCTCATTTTTTTTGAACCAAACAAATCTGGAAGCTTTTCCAGTAAAAATACATGTCAGAAACACTTTCGCAGCCTCAAAATTCAGTTAAAAAAATTCTGCCGCTGATTCTTGCAACGGCAATCTTCATGCAGATGCTGGATTCCACTATTCTGAATACTTCCCTGCCTTCCATCGCAAAAGATCTTCAGGAATCTCCGCTGAATATGCAGAACGCCATCATCAGTTATGTACTTACATTAGCCGTTTTTATGCCGGCAAGCGGATTTCTGGCAGACCGTTTCGGAACCAAAAAAGTGTTTATATTTTCTCTGATTCTTTTCAGTTTGGGATCTCTGTTCTGTGCCATGTCTCAAAATCTTACTCATCTGGTTATTTCGCGAGTTATTCAGGGAGTCGGAGGAAGTTTGATGACACCTGTCGGAAAATTGGCTCTAATTAAAACGTTCGACAAAAGCGAATTATTAAAAGCCATGAACTTTGCCATTATTCCCGCACTGATCGGTCCCGTTCTCGGTCCTTTGGTGGGAGGTTATATGGTAGATTATCTTTCGTGGCACTGGATCTTTTTAATTAACATCCCGATCGGAATTCTGGGAATTGTTTTAGGCATAAAATTCATGCCCAATTATAAATCCAAAGATGTAGATTTTGATGTGAAAGGATTTTTGATCTTCGCAGCCGCCTCTCTCCTGCTTTCCATTGCTTTGGAACTTTTCGGAGACATGCAGAATACAACACCGGTTCTGGTCATTTTCATTCTAGGATTTCTTTGTCTCTACTACTATTACAAACACGCTAAACGTGATGAAAGCCCTATTTTTCCTTTAAATTTATTTCAGGTAAGAACTTTCAGAGTGGGAATTGTCGGAAATCTTGCCACCAGATTAGGAATCAGCTCTGTTCCGTTGCTTTTACCGTTAATGATTCAGATTGCGTATAAACAATCGGCAGTAACTTCCGGCTGGATCATCGCTCCGATGGCTTTAACCGCAATGTTCGGAAAATCGTATGTTATAAAAATCTTAGACCGTTTTGGTTACCGACAGACTTTAATGACGAATACTTTTATTATCGGAACGCTGATCTGTCTTTTGGCGATTCCCGATATCAACACCTCATTGTATTGGTTTATTCCTATTATTTCCATTTTAGGATTCTTTAATTCCATTCAGTTTACCTCCATGAATACCATTTCTATTGCGGATCTGCGAAATTTTCAGACCAGCAGCGGAAATTCACTTATATCCGTTAATCAACAGCTTGCCATTGGATTCGGAATTGCTTTCGGATTAATTGTGCTTAAAATTTTCGAAAATACTGATCTTATCCACGGAGAAATCCACAACGCTTTCCGATTTACTTTTCTTACTGTCGGAATTCTCACGATCATCTCCGGATTTATTTTCCGCAGGCTTCATATTTCAGATGGTAAAAATATGAAATCGAAGGAGGATTGATAAAACAAACCGATTTGTCGATTTCCTAGTTTAGGCAAAGAAAAAATCAATTTTTCATTGATTTCAAGAGCTTTTTGCAGCTTTCGCTACTCGCTTTTTGAGGATTCGGCGGCTGCTTCGCAGCCGCCGAATCCTCAAAAAAAGCTCAGACATACCGCTTAATTTAGGCTATAAAATAGTTGAAGACATTTATTCAACAGGAAATTACAGCTTTATTTCTAAAACCACCCCGTCAAAAATTTCTCTGAAATTTTCGCCACCCCTCCAAAGGAGGGGAATTTTTACATCCTAAATAAAAAACTGAAAACACCCGTTCAGCGCAATCATCAATCATCAATCATCAATCAATATCCCTTATTAACACAGATCAATGTACAAGATTTTTGTTTAAAATACCTTTGCTTCATAATACAACCATATTATGGCAACTAAAAAAATAGAAAAGATAGTATCTCCGAAACCTGCGCATTTTGTGGGCGACGGTTTTAGGGTTCATAATTTTATTCCGGGCGTTCAGGGAATGGATATGAAAAGGATGGATCCGTTCATTATGCTCGATTACAATTCAAAATTTCACTTTAACGGAACAGATCAGCCTCGCGGAGTGGGCGTTCATCCGCACAGAGGTTTTGAGACCGTAACCATAGCCTATAAAGGAAAAGTGCAGCACCATGACAGCTCAGGAGGTGGCGGAATTATCGGTGAAGGCGATGTACAGTGGATGACTGCCGCAAAAGGTGTTCTTCACAAAGAATATCACGAAAAAGAATGGGCAAAAGATGGCGGAATTTTCCAGATGGTTCAGCTTTGGGTAAATCTTCCGTCGGTTTATAAAATGAGCTGTCCGAAATATCAGGCAATTAAAAATTCGGATATGACGAAAGTGGATCTTGGAGAAAACGGACATATTGAAGTGATTGCCGGAGAATATCAAAATCAGAAAGGTCCCGCTTTTACCTTCAGTCCGGTTCACATGATGAATGCAAAACTGAAAAATGGTGGAAAAGCAGCATTCAGCTTTCCCGAAAATTTCAATACTGCTGCATTGGTGATAGAAGGAAGTATTATCGTTAATGATGAAGAAAAAATACCACTTAATCATCTCGTTCTGTTTCAAAATGAAGGAGAAGATTTCACTATAGAAGCAACAGAAGACTCAATCGTTTTAATCATCAGCGGAATGCCTTTAAATGAGCCTATCTTTCCTCACGGACCTTTTGTAATGAATTCCAGAGAAGAAATTATGCAGGCTTTTGAAGATTTCAACTTAGGCAGATTCGGCTATCTCGCAGATTAATTTTAATTAAAAATCATCATCAAGCTGTTCTTTTTCTTAATTTTATATATTTAGACGATGGTTCGGAAAATATCCGGATAATTTACTAATTATTTCAAGCCATTAAATAAAACATGGAAACTAATACGATTAAAGAACTGAGAAACAGAATAAATATTCCTTTACATTCAGCCCAAAAACTCCTGAAGAGAAACAATAATGATGTAGAATTAAGTATACAGGAATTTCATCGCAACAAAATTAATACGATATGCAGATTAACTGAATGTGACGATAAAACTGCAAAAAAATATTACCATATCTGTAAGTATGATGAAGAGAAAGCCATGAAAAAAATTCAGGAAAAACTCTTATATCTTACAGCAACACCAGATCAGCAAATTGATAAAATAGGATTTATATTATGGGCTGAAAACAGCAGTCTGGAAAAATATTACATCCCAACAGACAGGGGCATCTTTATTCAATCTAAAGATTTTGATTATGTAATTGACATTTTTAAAGCTGCTGATTCTGAAACGTTTGACATCACAGGTCACAACCGATATAAAAATGAAACGATGAGAAAAATTGTAAATCAGATCGCAAGATTACCTGTTGAAACAGCGGATGAAGAATTATTTTTACGGAATCTGATTAAATGGTTCAATTCCAAACTGAGATTCGCAGAAGAAATCGTAGTTTATGGAAACCTATAAACATTCAACTTGAAAAATCCTCATTTAAGAATTAAAAATTAATACAAATAAATCACGCACATCATGTCAAACATCGGACTTATTATAGAAGAAAAATCTGCGGACATCGGAAACTTTCTGGTCGGAAGATTATTGCCTTTCCGTGAAAAAAGAGCAGTCGGACCTTTCGTTTTTATCGATCATATGGGACCATCCGACTTAAAAGATTATCAGAACCTGGATGTTCCGCCGCATCCGCACATCGGGCTTTCAACATTAACGTATCTTCTGGAAGGATCTATTTTTCACAGAGACAGTATCGGAAGTGCTCTGGAAATAAAACCGGGAGCCGTAAACTGGATGACTGCCGGAAAAGGTGTGGTACACTCTGAAAGAACTCCGGAATACCTGCGACATTCTGATAAAAGACTTCACGGATTCCAGATCTGGGTAGGACTTCCGAAACATCTGGAACAGTCTGAACCTACATTTCACCACATTGAAGCAGATGAAATTCCGGTTTGGGAAGAAGACGGAATTCAGTATAAATTAATTGCAGGAGAAGCTTTTGGAAAAAAATCGCCGGTTCCGGTTCACAGTAAGCTGTTTTTTATTGAAATTAAAACCAAAGAAGCAAAAAAGATCAGCATAGGAAAAGATCTTTACGGAGAAGCTGCCATGTACGTTCTGGACGGAACTGTTTCTACTGACGGAAATTCTTACGGATCTAAACAACTGATGATTGCCAAAAACACCCAACTCTGCGAATTTGATATGAGCGAAAACGGAACAGTTTATCTTTTCGGTGGCGAACCATTTGAAGAAGAGCGGTTTATATTCTGGAATTTTGTAAATTCCGAAAAAGAACTGATCGATCAGGCAAAAGTGAACTGGCACGACCAGAACCACGATGCTTTTCCTTTGGTTCCGGGAGATGAAAATGAATACGTACCGCTTCCGAAAGCTATTTTAAACAGAAAACCGTAATTCAATTTTTAAATCGTACATGATGAAAATATTAGCATTTGCAGGAAGCACCTCTTCCACTTCCATCAACAGGGAACTTGTAAAATTCGTTCTAAAAGATTTTCAGGATGAAGAAATCAATCTGATTGATCTGAATGATTTTGATATGCCTGTTTTTTCCGTAGACCGTGAAAAGAAAGGTTTTCCGGAAGAAGCACACCATTTTCTGAAAGCGATAGAAGAATGTGACGTGATTATCTGTTCGCTTGCGGAACACAACAGATCGTACAGCGCAGCTTTTAAAAACGTTTTCGACTGGGCTTCAAGAATCAACGTGAAGGTTTTTCAGGACAAGCCGATGTTTCTGATGTCCACTTCTCCGGGAGGTTACGGCGGCGGAAATGTGATGAATACGGCAAAAATATTTTTCCCGAATTTCGGAGCGGATATCAAAGAAACTTTTTCGCTTCCTAAATTTTATGAAAATTTTGATCTGGAAAGCGGAGTTATCAACCCAGAAATGCTGAAAGAGCTAAATAACAAAGTGGAGAATTTCAAAAATACGATCCGCAAATAATGACCAAAGGAAGATTAGAAGCCTTCAGTGACGGGGTTCTTGCGATCATCATCACGATTATGGTACTGGAACTGAAAGTTCCGGAAGGAAACGACTGGCAAAGCCTGAAACCGCTTATCCCGAAATTTCTGGCGTATATTTTCAGCTTTCTGTATGTTGGAATTTACTGGAACAATCATCATCATCTTTTTCAGGCAGTGAAAAAAGTAAACGGAAAAATTCTTTGGGCAAATCTTCATCTTCTGTTCTGGCTTTCTTTAATGCCTTTTGCAACGGAATGGATCGGAGAAACACATTTTGCCAAAAATCCTGTAGCCACTTATGGATTCGGACTGGGACTTTGTGCGACTGCCTATACGATTCTGGAAAATGCGATCATAAAATCCGAAGGGGAAAGCTCTAAACTGAAACAGGCCATTGCTTCCCGTTTTAAGGAAAACGCATCCATAGTGCTTTATGTTTCAGGAATTATTGTTTCATTTATTTACCCTTATATTGCAGTAGCACTATATTATACGGTTGCTTTGCTCTGGCTGATTCCGGACAGACGAATAGAAAAAACTTTAAACGAAAATTGATATGGAAACACATGAATATGTAAACGGAGAGATTACCGTGCTCTGGCAACCCAAAAAGTGCATCCACGCCGCCGTTTGTGTAAAAACACTTCCGAAAGTGTATAACCCGAAAGAAAGACCGTGGCTGAAACCTGAAAATGCAACCGCAGAAGAACTTAAAAACCAAATCGACCTGTGTCCTTCAGGAGCACTGAGTTATCAATTCAATAAAGAAAAATAATGGCAATCACAGTAAAAGCAAGTCTGGGAACAGAAAAATACTACACCGAAGTTGTTGCGGGAGAAAACACGCTGATTACAGATGAACCTGTAGACAAAGGCGGCGGAAACAAAGGCTTCAATCCTTTTGAAATTCTTGCCACTTCCCTCGCAAGCTGCACAGCGGCAACCTTGAGAATGTACATCGACCGAAAAGAATGGAACGTCGAAAAAATAAATGTTGAAGTGGAACTGGAAAATTTTCCTTTAACGAAAAGAGCCATTTTCAAAAGAGACATCAGCTTTGAAGGCACAAATCTTGATGATGAACAACTGAAAAGACTTCACGCCTTAGCAGATGCGTGTCCGATTCATAAAATTCTTACAAACGATATAGAAATACTAACCAAATTTTCATAATATGATTGAAGTAAAACAAACCAACGATCCGAAACACGGAAATTTTGAAGCATTCATAGACGGAAACCATGCAGGATTAATGACATACACCTGGGCTGGAGAAGAAAGATTCATCATCGATCACACAGAAGTTGAAGAAGCATACAACGGAAAAGGCGTTGGGAAAGAAATGCTTCTTGCGGCAGTAGATTTTGCAAGAAAGAACGGAAAAACAATTATTCCGCTTTGTCCTTTTGCAAAGGCTACTTTCCAGAAGCATGAAGAACTTCAGGATGTTCTGGTAAATAAGACACAGGCTTAGTTTTAGGCTAAGGTTGACGTTAAGTTTGAGCTTCTGAGTTCTCAGCCTTAACTTCAACATTACATATAAAACCTTCCGGAAATATATCCTGAAGGTTTTTTCTTTTTAGGCAGAACAGAAAAAAACTATATTTGCTAAAATTTAAATTAAAGCATGAATTCCGGAACTGTTCTTTTGCTGTTTGTTTTTATCTATTTCATCGGACTTTTGGTTATTTCTTATTTTACAAGCCGAAATTCTGATAATCAGTCGTTTTTTATCGGGAATAAAAAAAGTAAATGGTGGCTTGTTGCTTTCGGAATGATCGGAACCAGCTTAAGCGGAGTAACATTTATTTCCGTTCCCGGAACAGTCGGGAAAATGACGGGAACTGAATACATCTACGGCGGATTCGAATATTATATGATGGTGATAGGCTTTTTCATCGGATATTTTATTGTTGCCGCAATTCTTCTTCCGCTGTATTACAAAATGAACCTCACCTCAATTTATACGTATTTAGGCAAAAGATTCAATGTTGAAGCACATAAGATCGGGTCAATATTTTTTATTATTTCAAGGGCAATTGGTGCAACGGCAAGGTTATATTTAGTGGTCAACGTTCTTCAGATTTTCCTTCTGGAAGGTTTGGGCGTTCCTTTCTGGGTTACCGCTTTAGTTCTGCTGTTAATGGTGCTTTTATATACGTTTGAAGGCGGTGTAAAAACAATTGTGATTACCGATACTTTACAGACTTCATTCATGATTATCAGTCTCATTGCCTGTATCGTTTATATTTTATCCCATTTAAATTTATCATTAGGCGAGGCATATACGATTTTAGAACAGAAAAATTATACCCACTTCATCAATTTTGATCCGAATTCCAAAACATTTTTCCTGAAAACGATTTTAGGGGGAATTTTCATTACGATTGCGATGACAGGACTGGATCAGGAAATGATGCAGAAAAATATCTCTGTGGATAATCTTAAAAATTCGAAGAAAAATATGCTCACTTTCGCAGGAACGCTGCTTTTTGTGAATCTGGCATTCCTGTTTTTAGGAGGTCTTCTTTATCTTTTCGCTTTGCAGAACGGCGCAGAATATGGAAAAATAGACGGAGAAACCGTTACCAACATCTTCGGTTTCAAAGATTCTGCGGGTAGCATTAAAAATATCATGGGAGACGACCTGTTTCCCGCTTTATCGCTTCAGGGACATTTCCCGATGATCATTTCCGTTATCTTCATTATCGGATTGATTTCCGCGCTATTTCCTTCTGCGGATGGCGCTTTAACTGCTGTTACGAGTTCGTATTGCGTAGATCTTTTAAATCTCAATGAAGACAAAAACAAGACGGAGAAAGAGAAAAAACAGCTTCGTATGAAGGTTCATTTAACGTTCACCATCATTTTCTTCATTCTGATCATGGTCTTTAAAGCTTTGAATGACAAATCGATTGTTTACCTCATCATGGAGATTGCAGGATATACTTACGGACCGCTTTTAGGACTTTTCGCCTTCGGAATTTTCACAAAGTTTCAGATTTCAAGGAAATATTCAATTTTGGCGGTAACGATTTTAGCTCCGGTAGCAACATACATTATCAATTATCTGGTAACAACGTATACGGATTACAGAATCGGGGTAGAATTAATTGTTCTGAACGGATTATTAACTTTCATTGGACTTTGGATCGTAAGACATAAATCTTATCTGAAGATTGTTTAGAAATAATCAATGTCTTAAACCTGTTGAAACAAATTAAAAAATAATTTTCAGACGAATACAGTTCTTTTTGTGGTTAGTAAAAAGTGCAGTATATATAATTATTAAACGCAAAGAAACCCTGTTATTTTTTTTGAGAAGTTGAGCAAAGATATTTCCGTCAGAGACGGATGATGAAGCGTTCGCTTAATGACAGATGAAATCTGCTTCACTTTGCTTATCTTAAAATATTAACTCTGAAAATAAAGACTTTGCGTTTGAAACTTAAATTTAGAAATCTATTAAAAACTTTAAACAGACTTCTTTTTAAATAATAAAAATCTGCACTTTTCAGCGCGGATTTTTTCATTTCCGTAACCCATCAAAAAATTGTAAATTCGCATACAAATAAATCTTATATAATGAGTAAAAGTATTGAAGAGTTAAAATCTCTTACTACACAAATCAGAAGAGACATTTTAAGAATGGTTCATGCTGTAAATTCCGGTCACCCGGGAGGAAGTTTAGGTTGTACTGAATATTTCACAGCCCTTTATGGAAAGGTAATGAACTATCATCTTCCTTTCACGATGGAAGGTACAAATGAAGATCATTTCTATCTTTCTAACGGACACATTTCTCCGGTATTCTATTCTACTTTGGCAAGATTCGGATTTTTTCCGGTTCAGGAGCTTAGTACTTTCAGAAAATTAGATTCAAGATTACAGGGTCACCCTACGACTCACGAAGGTCTTCCGGGCGTAAGAGTGGCTTCAGGTTCTTTAGGACAGGGGCTTTCTGTAGCTTTGGGCGTTGCTCAGGGTAAAAAACTGGACGGAGACAGCTCTTTGGTTTACTCTCTTCACGGCGATGGCGAATTGCAGGAAGGTCAGGTTTGGGAAGCATTTATGTACGCAGCAGCCAAAAAAGTTGACAATATTATTTCTACTATCGATTATAACGGACAACAGATCGACGGAAGTACAGATAACGTACTTTCTTTAGGAAATCTTCATGCAAAACTGGAAGCCTTCGGATGGACAGTTCTGGAAGAGAAAAACGGTAACGACCTTGAGGCGGTAATTGCCATTCTTGAAAAAGCAAAAACGGAAACCGGAAAAGAAAAACCGGTAGCCATTATTCTTCATACAGAGATGGGTTATGGTGTAGATTATATGATGGGAACTCACGCTTGGCACGGAAAAGCTCCGAATGATGAGCAACTGGAAACAGCATTCAAACAGTTATACTTAGAGGCTCCCGCTGATTATTAATTATTAGTAATGAGTAATTGGTAAGAAGTAATCTTAATTAATAATTAGAAAAAAATGAAATTTACATATACAGAAAAAAAAGATACACGTTCAGGATTCGGAGCCGGATTGGCTGAACTTGCAGATAAAAATCCTAATGTTGTGGCGCTTTGTGCAGACCTTATCGGTTCTTTGAAGATGGAAAAATTCATTGAAAAGGCTCCTGAAAGATTTTTTCAGGTAGGTATTGCGGAAGCGAATATGATGGGTCTTGCAGCCGGTCTAAGCATTACAGGAAAAATTCCTTTTACGGGAACTTTCGCCAACTTTTCTACTTCAAGAGTTTACGATCAGATTCGTCAGTCTATTGCGTATTCCAATAAAAATGTAAAAATCTGTGCTTCTCACGCAGGTCTTACTTTGGGTGAAGACGGTGCAACACACCAGGTTTTGGAAGACATCGGAATGATGAAAATGCTTCCGGGAATGACGGTGATTAATCCTTGTGATTACAACCAGACAAAAGCGGCTACTTTAGCGATTGCTGATTTTGAAGGTCCGGTTTATTTAAGATTCGGAAGACCTGTAGTTCCTGTTTTCATTCCGGAAGATATGCCTTTCGAGATCGGAAAAGGGATTATGCTTCAGGAAGGAACGGATGTAACAATTGTTGCAACGGGACATTTGGTTTGGGAATCTTTGCTTGCTGCAGATGAGCTTGAAAAAGAAGGTATTTCCTGTGAAGTGATCAATATCCACACGATTAAACCTTTGGACGAAGAAATCATCTTAAAATCTGTTGAAAAGACAGGAAAAATCGTAACAGCGGAAGAACACAACTACATCGGTGGTCTGGGAGAATCTGTTGCGGGAATGTTAGCAAGAAAAAGACCGACAAGACAGGAATTTGTAGCAGTGAACGATACTTTCGGAGAATCTGCAACACCTGCTGAACTGATGAAGAAATATAAAATTGATTCTACCGCCGTGAAAGAAGCAGTGAAGAGAATTTTAGATAAATAATCAATTTGTTTTACATTATAAAAGCTGTTCCGGTTGGGACAGCTTTTTTTTCCAATTTAATTTCTATGAATTTAAATCTTTACCTAAAAAACTTCCACTTCGGAATTATCGCCAACATCCCGAAACCTGTAAAAAGAAAAAGATTGGTAACGTCGGTGTAAAGGAAAGTAGACAAGTAATAGTTGTGCATAAAGAAATGCAGAACTAGCAAGGCAGGAAAGGCAAAGATGCCTATTTTTCTGTAAAAAAATATCAAGACAATACTTATCACCATTAAGACATCAATCGCAAAAATAGTGTAAGCATACCAAGCCGGGATATTAAGGGTTTCGTGTTGCAAATATTCATCAAGATCGATCCCGAATCCCATAACCGTAAATAAGAGCAATGCTGCAAGAGCAAGAATGAAACCCCACCCTTTCTTCGGATCTTCGTCAAAATAGCTGTATTCTTCCATAACTACAAAAATAAAGAACTTATGAGAGATTTCATAAGTTCTTTTATATAATTCGTTTAAAATTTGATTATACAGAGATCGCGTTAATCAGTCTGTTTTTGTCGCTTAAGTACTCTTCCATAGAAATCATACTTTCTGTTCTCATTACATCCTGAATATCATCGATTTGATAGATGATTCTCTTTGCGTCGCCTGTATTCTTAGCTCTCACTTTGCAGAAAATGTTATATTTTCCGGAAATTACACTCGCTTCAATTACGTTTGGAATAGTAGATAATTCTTTCAGAACTTCCTGAGTTCTGTTGGATTTGGTTAATAAGATTCCGATAAAAGCAGTGAAGTGATAGTCTAACTTTCCGTAATCTATATTAAGAGATGATCCCAAAATAATACCTGCATCCTCCATCTTTTTCACTCTTACGTGAATTGTACCCGCAGAAACATCCATCTGCTTAGCAATTTCTGTAAAAGGCATTCTTGTGTTCTCTACTAAGAAATCAAGAATTTTCTTGTCTATTTCGTCCAGTTGATAGTTCATATTAGTTAAATTACAATTTCTTTAAAAAATCTACATATTTTTTGCAAATTTATAAAAAATAAATTAACAAAAAAAATTATAACAAAGATTAACAATAATTAACACATATGACAAAAATCATTAAAATATTCTGATTATTTACTACCTGATTTTACAGAATCTGTTTTTATTTCAGTTTGCTCAGCCGTTTGTTTTTTATCTTTTTTCTTCTTTTTAAATATAGAATTAAAACTCTTAGACCAAACAATACCCGCTCCATACGCTTGGTTCGCCGTTCCGTTTGATCCTGCTCCGTTCACCATTCCAATATTGGAAGGCTTGGAATATCCTCTTAATAAAAGGCTTCCGTCGTTCTTCTTGGAAATATCATATTCTATCGTTCCTTCTCCGGAAAGATAATTAACGTCTGTATTTTCAGTTTTCGTAAGCGGAATTCCCAGTCCTGTCTTTACTTTAACTCTTGGCGAAAGTGCAAAACTAACTCCTGCATTCGCTCTGTCTCCTACATTGGAATACTGGTCTCCTTTTACGTAATTCAGGTCGATCTGGAATTCGCTGCTCATCGTATTCAATACAGATCCCAATTGTTTCAGCAATAAATTATACCCTTGATTTTGTGCTACATCTCCCACATTTACATTCACTCCTCCTGTCTCTGAAACATTAAAGGTACTCAACAATAAGACTGATCCAAACTGAAGTACTTTTTCTCCTTCCTGACTCATTTTTGCCGCCAAAGTTTCTTTAATCTGGCTGGAAACATCCAAAGCAGTTACGTTAAGATCAATTTTAGGATCAATCAGCGATTGGGTAATATTTGCCTGAAGCAGAACACTAATCGGCTGAAGACTTCCCATATTCAGGTATTCTCCAGCGTTGGAAACCATTCTTACATAGTTCGCTGTGATGTCTAAAGCAGGCTTCATTGCATCACCGTCCCATCTTATGCTGCTTCCTTTCTCAATCTGGAAAGTTTTATTTAGGATTGCTTTAGATACAAATGTTCCGTTATCTACTTTATACGCTCCGTTCATGGCAATATTTCCCTGTCGGCTCATCTGGAAACGAAGCTTTTCCGCTGCTCCTTTTACCATGATATTTCCTACCCCATCTCCAATAAGAACATTTACGGTGGTCCCTTTATCTACATCCAAAGCAAAATCAATATTCATATTCGCTCCGGATTTTTTCTTTTCATCCAAAGTAACCAGACCGTCTTTTCCTTCTTTTAAAAATTTCAGCATTTTGAATTCTTCAACATTGGAGGTAGAACCCGAGTTGAAAGTAAATGTACTTCCGCTTAAAGCTTTCATATTAGGCGTGGAAATACTCAACCCAGAAACAGGTCCGTCTACATAAAGATCACCCTGTCCGTAAACTCTCCCCCAGAATAAATCCAGATCTTTCTGTGTGGTATTCAGCATTAATAAATTATCGGCTCTCATTACGAGGTTGACTCCCATCGATGAGAGGGTTTCAAACTGTATCGCTCCGGAAATATTCCCTTTAGAATTGGTTCTTCCGTCATGCACCTCAACGCTGTTCAGAATCGCCAAACCTTTGGTTAAAGGAATTACAGTATCATCAAAAGAATAATCTACACCGGTAAACAAGAGTTTTAACCCGAATCCTTTAAGCGCAATATCGCCGCTGTAATCCAGATTGCTGAATTTCCCTGAAATTTTAAGATCTCCGGTTGCTTTTCCTCTCAGATTACCAAAAACTGAAGTCACGAACTGCTGCGCAAAAGCAACATCAAAATCACGCATTTCTGCGGTAAGATCAATAGTTGGAGAAGCTGTATTGTTGTTTACCGTTCCTGTTACATGAAGGCTGTTATTGCCTATAATTCCTGCGGAATTTACTTTGATATCTACATCGTATACATTCAGGGAATAACTGTTGGTTGCAGAAATGGTAATATCCCCCATATCATTCCCGTTCATCATGATATCATCAATCGTCATATCCACCAAAGGCTGCAATGTGTTTTTATCCATTTTAATCTTCACGCTTCCGTTTGCAAGACCTTTAATGTTCATAGAATTTCCTCCGGCCTGCATATCCAGCAGTTTTTCGATGGCAAAATTATCTACTTCCGCATCTACATAAAAATCCTTTGCCGACTTAAACTGGGCATCTTTAATAAACAATGCACTGTTGTCTGAAAAAATCCTGAGATTCTGAATATCAAAATCGCCTTCTTTTTTACGGTAGGTAATGGAATGGTTGAGTTCCGGACTGGTATCTATTGTCCACGTTACATCATTAAACTTCACCTCAGTAGGCTCGAACCTGAACACAAAATCTCCTCCTGCGTTGGTAGACTGGTTAACGTTGATAGCATATTCTTTAAGATTATCATCAAGCTCATCTTCCGGACTTCCGTGCTTAAATTTTGTTGCGAGATGAAGAATGGTATTGTTCTCGTTTCTTCCGCTTAAAGTAATGTCTTTAAGAACATTTTTATTGTATAGAACCCTGTTGATTTTAGCATAAATCTGCTCATTAAGATTTGCAGTATTGATTCTTACCATGACGCTGTCTACCATCGCGCTGTCCTTGGTAATATTATCTCTTTCGTTGATTTTATAATCAGGATTTGCAGCAGCCAGAGCTTTGTCCGCTTCTGTGATCTCCTGAGTTTTCGTCATGATATATTTCAGTGAAGCCGCATCTACATTCAGAATCAGGTTATTGGAATTTCCGTCGTACTGTCCTTCCACTTTTGCGCCCTGCGGAATTTTAAGATCCGGCAAGAAATAGCTTACCAAACCTTGCTGCACATCAAAATTCATGGCAAAAGTCTGTCCTCTGTACATTTTTCTCGGTGCAGGACCCACAAGAATTTTATTGAGTCCGTTTTCCACCATTCCGGCAAGATCTCCTAAATTATATCTTCCTGAAATTTTTCCTTTAACAGCTCCCGGAGCATCCACATCAATTACACGACCTCCGTTTTCCACAAAAGTTTTCAGCTTTGCATTCGGAATGGAATATTTCTGAGTTGCCGTTGCAAAATTAATTCCGCTGGCTTCCACATCCAGTGTTAAATCGTTGATGGATGACATTGCCATTTTACCATTTACCTTCCCGCTTACAATCTGGTTTCCGGGTTTATTGGTAAAGTAATTCATGTTCAGATAATTAACATCAGCATTTACATTCATCGAAATTCTTGAAGTGCTGAAATCAATTAATCCTTTTATGGTTGCTTTTGCCTGTTCATCATTCACGGTGATGAGTCCGTTGTATTTTTTATGATCCAATAATCCGTCGAGATACAGATTATTGATCTCCTTATTCATAATTTCAATGCTCGAAATCTGGGATTTCGTCGTCAGTTTCATCGTATTCACATCGAAACTCTGTCCGTTGATATTGAACTTCCCAGAAATTAATCCTACGGATTTGTTTTTTGTAATCACGGAAGTATTAAGATCTTTAACTTCGGCTATTCCGACATATTTTGGCATCGGAGAGCTGTATTCCGTTAAAGAAAAATTCGTGATTTTTGCCTGCCCGATTCCCGTCATCAGATTTCCGTTTGAAACATAGACACGGTTCGGATTTACACTTGCGGTTCCGTTGTATTTTAATTTTCCGAAATCATCCGCAAAGTTTTTCATTTTTTTAGCGATAAATGAAGGCATCATCGCTTTCAGATCCTTATACGTAAAATCTGCTGAAAGATCGTTGGTTTCGATTAAAAAATTACCTTTCAGCAGTTTATTCACCTTCATTTTTTTGGTGGCAATATTCACATCAGGATTTCGGATGAGAAAATTATCCAACTTAAAATCATTCAGCGGACCTGTCATTTTCCCTGAAACATTGAAAGGTTTAAAGTTATCCCAGTTCGTTACAAAATAACTGATGTCGTAACCGCTTAACTGGCTTCCCAGTTTTAGGTTCATGTCCCATTTTACTTTGTCTGCAAAATCTGCCCACGAACCGTCATCATGAAGGTTGAATTTAATATCTCCCTGTAAAAGCGAGTGATCTGTATTTAAAGTAAGGTCCTTCAGGAAAAGATATTCCGGCGTCATGGAAAGTTCGGTAGAAAAAGTATCCACAAAATGAGATTTTCCCCATCTTGTTGTGGTGAAAGACATATTATTGATTATTCCTGAAATATTTCTGCCGTTTACTTTTACATTGGGAGCAATCAGGTTAAAATTGGTTGCCGTTAACCATTTGCCTTTTTCACCCGGAGAATTCAGATTGACGATGGAAACTTTAGAATCCAGAATCTGCAATCGGGAATCGAGCTGAAACGGAGGTTTATTGGGATCTCTTTTTTTACCACTGTCGAA
The DNA here is from genome assembly GCF_014218905.1 of Chryseobacterium sp. C3. Lineage (NCBI taxonomy): Bacteria > Pseudomonadati > Bacteroidota > Flavobacteriia > Flavobacteriales > Weeksellaceae > Chryseobacterium > Chryseobacterium sp. C3. The sequence goes on from NZ_JACLCU010000004.1 coordinate 23,717, forward strand.
CAATTGTGTAAAACGGATAAAGTTAGAAATGCTGTCGCCTTTGTAGGTTATCACTTTTACATCCGCATTCTTTAAAGTAAGGGAATTGAAGCTTAAAGAATTATTTTTGGTAATATTGGAGGCTAAAGAAAGCCAGTTGGAATTGGCAATAAATTCTTTGGACTGAATAAAATCGTATCCTTTGTAATCTTTGATTTTTAAACCTTTGATTTTTACATTTCCGAAAAAATTAACCTCAACACTTTCGGTTGACATCTGTGCTTTAAAGTCGCGATTAACAATTTGTAACGCCTGATCTGCCGCCCATTGTTTTGTGGAAGGAAGATTAATAATTACAAAAATGGCTGCCACCAAAGCCAAACCCAGCCAGAAGAGAATCAGTAAAAGTTTTGCCCACCAGGAATAACTGGTAACGTCTTTTACCGCCTGTTTTCCAAATTCTTCAGCCGTCTCAATGGGATGATTAATTGCATCTGAAGCAAGTTCAGACGCTTCCTTAACTGTTTCTTTTACAACACCTTCTGCATTTTCAACAGCTTTCTGTACCTGATTACCTAAGTTACCAGCTACTGATTTTTTGTTCTCATTCTCGTTATTATTCTCTAACTTTGCCATTATTATGAGCGACTCTATAATTTTAGGTATTGAATCGTCCTGCGACGATACATCAGCAGCTATCATCAAGGGAAATTCTATTCTTTCGAATATTGCAGCGAATCAGGCGATCCATAAAGAATATGGCGGTGTGGTTCCTGAGCTGGCTTCGCGTGCGCATCAGCAAAATATTATCCCCGTTGTTGAAAAATCCTTAACAAAAGCAAATATACAACAAAATGCAATTTCTGCGATAGGATTTACACGCGGACCGGGACTTTTAGGTTCTCTTCTTGTGGGAACGTCATTTGCTAAGTCTTTGGCAATGAGTTTGGATATTCCGCTTATTGAGGTAAACCATCTCCAGGCGCACATTTTAGCCCATTTCATCGAGGATGCAAATCCTGTGCCGCCAAAGTTCCCTTTTTTGTGTCTTACGGTGAGCGGAGGACACACGATGATTGTTCTGGTGAAAGATTATTTCGACATGGAAATTATCGGGAAAACCATTGATGACGCCGCAGGAGAAGCATTTGATAAAATTGGGAAAATATTTGATCTCGATTATCCGGCAGGTCCTATTATCGACAGACTGGCTAAAGAAGGAAATCCGGATGCTTTTACCTTCAATAAACCTAAACTGGAAAATTACGATTATTCGTTCAGCGGAATTAAGACTTCGGTGCTGTATTTTATTCAGAAAGAGGTAAAAAAAGATCCTGATTTCATTAAAAATAATATGAATGATCTTTGTGCTTCGGTACAGAAAACGATTATTGAAATTCTGATGAACAAACTGGAAAAGGCAGCCAAAGATTTAAATATTAACGAAGTGGCAATTGCAGGAGGAGTTTCGGCAAATTCGGCATTGAGAACGGCGATGCAGGACAATCATGAAAAACTGGGCTGGAATATTTACATTCCGAAATTTGAATATACTACGGATAACGCGGCGATGATTGCGATGGTTGCTCAGTTAAAATTTGAGCGTGGAGAATTTACTGATCTGAGAACTTCAGCAACCGCAAAATACGATTTATGAAAATACTGTTAGAGGAAAAAATACTTGGCAAACATTCTAAGAAGAATTCAAAATATTACTGGATCTTAGAAACGGTAACGGGTAAGAATGAAGCATCGGAGGATTTCGCCGATTATTTTCCGGCAAGTTCAGAAACCGGTTATGTTCAGAATATTAAGGAAGAAATTATTGAACAGATCAATGCAGAAAATGTTTTCAGTTTTGAATATGAACCGAAAGAAGGAGATTATTTATCCATCAAAAATAATTTACGAAAAAATGAATATCTGAATTTGATTTTCTTGAATAATAAATGGATTGAGGAGATTTACACCTGTTCTTACCGAGATTGTGAAGGCGATATTTATACAACGATAAAAACAGGAGTGGCATTTTTAAGCGAAAATGAAACTTACTTTTAATAATTAGTTAGAAAAATTCAGGCAGATTCTAAATATTTAAATATGAAACTTTTTTACGGAGAAATTGAAGGAAATGGAGTAACGATTAATGATGAAGAACAACAACACATTGTAAAAGTTCTTCGGATGAAAAACGGTGAAGCCATTCATGTAACGGACGGAAAAGGAAACCTTGCTTCCGGAAAACTGATGATTGAAGGCAAAAAAGCCCATATTGAAGTGGATGAAATTAAAAACATCCTTCCTGATTTCAGCCCGAAACTTCATATTGCGATTGCTCCGACTAAGAATATTGACCGGATTGAATTCTTCGTTGAAAAAGCGGTTGAGATGGGAATTTCAGAAATTACTTTTCTTCAAACAGAAAAAACAGAGCGTAAAAATATTAATATTGACAAATTAAGAAAACAGGCAATTGCAGCTTCAAAACAAAGTTTGAGATTTCACTTTCCTGTTATTAATGATTTGACTAAAATTCAGGATTTTCTGAAAAATATCAATCCTGAGAATACTTTTGTGGCTCATTGTCACGAAAATTTAGAAAGAATTGAATTAAAAGAAATTCCAAAACTTGAAAACATCACTTTTCTGATTGGTCCTGAAGGCGATTTTTCGGAGAAAGAGATTTCTTTTTTAGCTGAAAATAATATAAAAGCAGTTTCTTTGGGAAGTCAGAGACTGAGAACAGAAACCGCGGGAATTTTTGTTGCCGCGTGGAATTATAATCAGATGATTTAGAAACCATTATCTTCACCTTCCTGATAATGGGTCATGGTTAGCTTTTTATGCTTCCACTCATATACTTTATAGTAATAGTTTACTGGACCGACATGATAAGTTGATGTAATTGCTTTATTTTTTTTATCAACTACAGGATTAATGATCGTATCCATTGGCTTGTAATAATCGTACTTTTTAGTTTTTTTATTGTACAGCCAGAAACTTGATGAAGACCAGTAATTTCCCACCTGATTTATTACTTCCAAATCCTTAAATCCGTCAAAATTTACATCCTGAGTTACATTAAAATAAGCTTCCGACTCATTTAAAACAAAAACCGTATCAAAAATAATTCTCTGATGAAGTTTCTTCTGATGAAAAATATCAATTGATTTAAAATTGATTCCATCATTAATATTCTGTCTTCCTTTTAATATATAAGAATATCCGTTTCCGGTTAAGGTTTTTGAAAAGGAAACCGTTGTGGTATCTTCAGGTTCTTCTTCAATGAGATTTTGTGAAAAAGTATCAACAGCAATTTTAGCTTGAGGTATATTATCAGTCTTTTTATTGCAGCCTATCACTATCAGAACTACGAAAAGCACCGTTAATCTCATAATTCAAGATCATTATCTTTTAAATATTTATCAAAAATCTGCTGTCCGCTTCTTATGGAGTTTACTGCCCAACGGATTTTCATCCTTAAGAGTTTTTCTTCATTCAGTTTATAATCGATATCAGATTTTAATAATTTCTGCTTCAGTTCATACATACAAATAGAAGCTGCTACGGAAACATTAAAACTTCGGGTAAAACCATACATCGGAATTGCCAGCGTTTCGTCGGCAAAATCCAGAATTTCCTGAGAAACGCCTTCCATTTCAGTTCCGAAAACCAAAGCAATGGGTTCTGTAATTTCGTATTCGGGCAGCATTTTGGCATTATTTTCCAGAGAAACTGCAACAATTTTATAGCCTCTGTCTTTTATATTCTGAAAAGATTCCATGCTTCTCGGCATTTTTTCCACTTCCACCCATGTATCTGCGCCTTTTGTAACGCGAAGATTGGGTTCAAAACTGTATTCTTCCTGCAAAGCCACCACTTTATGAAAACCGCACGCTTCCACAGAACGTACAATTGCGGCTGCATTCCTGAACTGATAGACATCTTCCACCACCGGAAGAATAAAATCTGAACTTTCCGGCGCAAAATGCTCTATCTTCTGTAATCTTTCTTCCGTTAAAAACTGCTTTAAATACTCAAAAGTTTGCTGTAAATCTTTCATTCATTTTCAAATCTTTGCAAATTAACGTAAATTTGAGGAATCCTGCGAATGGAGGATCAAAATCTAAGAAAAGTCCTGTATGAAAAGAAAAGTCCTGTTGATTTATACCGGTGGAACGATCGGAATGGAAAAAGATTATGAAAGCGGAAGTCTCCGTGCATTTGATTTCGGAAATATTTTTGAAAAAATGCCAGAAATGAAGCTGATGGAATGCGAAGTTTTTGTACATCCTTTTGAAAAACCGCTGGATTCTTCCGACATGGGACCTGAAGAATGGAAAATTATTGCTCATTATATTCAGAAAAATTATCATCAGTTCGACGGATTTTTAATTCTACACGGAACAGACACGATGTCTTACACCGCTTCTGCATTGAGTTTTATGCTGAAAGGGCTGAAAAAACCGGTTATTTTAACGGGTTCACAACTACCGATCGGGGATTTACGGACCGACGCGAAAGAAAATCTTCTCACGAGTCTGTATTATGCAAGTCTGTATGAAAATGACGAAGCGGTTATTCAGGAAGTGGCGATTTATTTTGAATATAAACTGTTGAGAGGAAACCGCACTTTGAAATATTCTGCGGAGTATTTTGATGCCTATGCAAGTCCAAACTACCCTATTCTCGGGCAATCCGGAGTACATTTAAATATTATCAAAGATAATCTTTACCGCTGTAATCCTGATACAGAATTTCATGTAGACGATTATATTTCGGAAGATGTTATTTTCTGGAGAATTTTTCCGGGGATGAACCTGAATCACTTTAAAGAAATCCCGACCATGAAGGTTCTTATTCTTCAGGTTTTTGGTTCGGGAACCATTTTCAGCAGCGAAAAAACGGTGGAAACTTTGCAGCAGATCCGAGATAACGGGACTGAAATCGTGGTGGTAAGTCAGTGTATTTCAGGCGGAATCTCATTTGGAAAGTATGAAAACAGCAATATTTTTTCAAGAATCGGAGCCATCAGCGGAACGGATATTACGGCGGAAAGTGCGATTACCAAAGCAATGCATTTAATAGACAACCCGAATTACACAGGAAACTTCGCAGAAAACTTCTCCCAAAGCCTTTGTGGAGAAATTTCCTGATAAAATTGCATTTTGAGTTTGCAGATTCCGGAAAATAGTCTATTTTTGCAATCTCAAATACAAAGAGAGGTGTCCGAGTGGTTGAAGGAGCTACCCTGGAAAGGTAGTATACGGGTAACTGTATCGAGGGTTCGAATCCCTTCCTCTCTGCAATAGACTTGTAAATCAATGATTTATGAGTCTTTTTTATTTTATAATGCCTTTATTCTTAGGTAATTATACTTTACTACATTTATAATCTCTGCGTAAACTGTATTCGCTAATCACATAAGAAATCCTACTTTAAAGGTTGCAAAAAAGGTTGCAATTTTTTTCTTGAGGTTGCATATTAAACATTTAAAAATCAACATCTTAAAAACTAACATAAGTAATGGAAATAAACAAGTTAAATATCTTGTTTGTTATTTCTAAAAGCAGAATTAATAAAGCTGGCTTAGCACCATTATTTTGCAGAATAACATATCAAGAGGAAAGAAAACAATTTGCTACAGGATTATTTGTAAATCCATCCCAATGGCAAAATAATAAACAGAAAGCACATCCACCTAATGAGCATAACAAATTCATTAACTCTCAACTAAGCCTGATTAAGAATGAAATTAATCAGGCTTTTTTATTCCTACAACTTCAAAAATCTGATTTTGATACCGAGAAAATCTATAAACAATATAAGGGCGAAACCCAGAATGAAGACAAGACTTTGATGGATATTTTCAACTATCACAACAACAAAATGAAAAGCTTGGTAGGAATAGAATGTTCTATTAACAGTTGGGAAAGATACCATAATACCCATCATCACATCAAAGACTTCCTTTGGTCTAAATTCAAGAGAAAAGACATGAAGCTAAAAGATATGCAGTTCAGCTTTATTACTGACTTTGAATATTTCCTTAAAGTTGAAAAGAAATTCAAACCTACAACTACCTACAGAAGTGTTGGAAGGTTCAGAAAAATTATTAGAGTAGCTGTGGCAATGGATTATTTAGTTAAAGACCCTTTTCTATTGTATAGAACAAAAGAACCTAAAAAAGAAATTGTGTATTTGACTATGAAAGAATTAAAGTCTATTGAAAATCACAAGTTTGCTTCTGACAGATTACAGCAGGTGGCTGATATGTTCATATTTTGTTGCTATACAGGTTTAGCATTTCAAGAAATGGCTAATCTTAGAAGAGAACATATAACTAAAAAGTTTGGTAACAATCTTTGGATTGAAATGTACAGACAAAAAACCAACAGAAAATTTTCCGTCCCTCTCCTATCAAAGGCAATAGCTGTCCTCGATAAATACCTGGAGCAGGTTAATCCATTACCTGTAATCTCAAATCAAAGATTTAACTCTTACCTTAAAGAAATTGCAGAAATAACAGGAATCTATAAAACACTTACTCATCATATTGCCAGAAAAACTTTTGCAACTACTATTCTATTGTACAATGACATTCCTATAGAAATAGTCTCAGAGTTACTGGGACACTCTAAAATTTCTATGACACAGGAACATTATGCTAAAATTATGGACAGCAAGGTCAATGACTATATGATAGAATTAAGTAAAAAGCTAAAATAACTTCATTTTTTAACTGTGTTGTATTAATTTTACAGCACAGTTAAATACAATGCAAAAAATAAATGTTCTCCCTTTTGAGGAAAAGCCTATCGATTTTAAACAGATAAACATATCTGACTTTGATGGATATATCTTTGATGATGCCGAAAAAACTATTATTGAACCTAATGAGGAAGGTTTTATTTCAGATGCTCTTGATAATGTTGTTGATTTAAGTAAAATTGATACGACTATTATTAATGCAGGTGTTGGGCAAGGAAAAACAACTGCAATTATCGACAATTTTGTAAAACACTATTATCATGAGAATAAAAAAGGGAACAAATATAAGATTATTATTATCACCCCTTTTAAATCACTTAATAAGGATTATGCTTCAAAAATTCAAGAAAAAAGTGGCTCAGATAATATTTATTTTGATTATCAAGACTTGGATATCATAGGAATAGGTAAAAATGATTTTAAAGATTTTTATAAAAAGCCGATTCAATTAATTTCAGTTAAGAGTTTACTTGGTGATGCAGGTACAGTAGCTTATAAACAAAAAGATATTAAGAGAGAATACTATGAATATTTAATATCAAAATGCAAAGAAAATAATGAGAAAGTAATATTTATATTTGATGAAATTCATGAATCACTTGATACTTTTAATCCTCTTTTACTACCGAATCTATATAAATGGAATGAGGTAATTCATAAAGTTATTGTAGCAAGTGCAACCTTTAGTGAAGCGTCAAAAGTTGTAATCAAGTTTCTTGCTGAGCTGACTAATAAAAGAATAAAAATAATTGAAAGTAAAAGAGTTCAACAATTAAATAAATTGAGTGAGCTACATCTATGTTTTTATAATAGTTATCAGTTTAAACAAGATGACCAATATATCAAAGATTTGGTAGAAGAACAATTCGAATATTCTAAGTATATTAATATTTTATGCTTTTCTGAAAAACTTGCAAAGAACATATATAATTCATCAATTGGACAAGCTATTAGTAACCATTACGGTTCACTAAATCTTATTACAGGAAACAATAATGAAGATTTTGATTTTGAAGGATGTAACATAGGAACAAAATTCAAAACAGGAATAAGTATTGATGATGAAAATACCTCTTTATTTATTATTTTACCTCTAAAATTTGCATATGCCGATAACGGCAAAAATCCATTTGGAATATTTACAGATAGAATTAATTCAGTGATACAAGCTGTAGCAAGGGTAAGAAACAAATCAAAAGTTTTCATCATAATGCCTTCACCTGAAAAGGCGATAATTTATGAAAATTCTGATGCAAATTATCTGAAAGCTCTCTCTTTGGGCTATTTCAATTTTGATGATAAGAAGTATCAATCGAATTATATATCATTAAATAGGCAAGACAACATTTTACACAGTTTCTATCAAGAAAAAAGAAGTCATATTGAGACTGGAATAAATGATTTGGAGAAATTATCCTCGGATATTAAAAGCCACTTTCCCTCATATGATTGGTATAAACTACAGGAAGGTGATGGTTATTTGTCTACCACTTATGATATTTATGGCAAGAATTTATCCAATTACGTTTATTGGGCAGCTTGGAATAATCAATTCGTCAATTGTAAATTAACAAGTATTATAAAGGTATCAAAATATAAATTCACAGAAGATAATGTTCAGAGTATGCTTGATTATTATTTTGAAGAATCTTTTTTTAATGATTCATTTTTCACATTAAATTCAGACAAAGAATGTTATAATTTAATTAGAGGTACACTTTACTCTAATGATTTATTTTATGAAAACCCTAAGACTAAAATGTATGAGAGAATATCTCCATACAGAAATTCAAATTTTGAACAACAATTGATCACTTTCATTCAAAGAAAAAAAATACCATTTAATTTCGACTTTAAAAAACTCATTTATCCTCCAAATGGAGAACCCTATAATTATAAAAATGGCAACTACATTGGCGAGATAACACCGCAAAACTTTTCCCTAAGTAAAGAAACGTATATTAGGATTTGTATTGCTCATAGTGCAAGAGTTAATGAATCTCCACAAGATTTAACATTATCTGAAACTCAAATTATTCATTCTTATAATACAATCAACAAGTACAAGGATATAATTCTTAATGAATATTCATTTGAAGATAAAAATGGAAACAAATTTATACCAAAAGATGTAAAGTTCAATTTTACTAAAACACATTTAATTGAACTAATGTCCACTTTTAAAACTCTTTTAGATAATGATAAAGTACTAAAGTCTTTTAGTACAAGAGGATTGGATAATGAAAAATCCATCTATAATCTTTTAAGAAATTTATTCTTTGAAACTAAGGAGACAAACAAGGTAATTGGAGATTTCTCTGGAAAAATTTTAGCAGTTACAAATGTTATTCCCCTACCAGACCCATTAGAATACATTAATTTGATTTATGATTTTCAAGATTCTTGGTTACTACAATCTGGTAAAATTGAATGGGAACAAAAGGATGTAATTGATGAATATACCAATGACCCATTTTATGGAAAATACTAATAATATCTATTTTTTACATTTTACTATATAAGACTCGACAGTAAAATTTGGACATTTTTCAAACCAATCTCAAAAATATTGAGGTTGGTTTTTTCTTTATTGAATGTCACCTGGAAAACATACAGTTCATATAATTAAAGAATCTAAATTTTAAATATTAACTATTAAACAAAAAATATTATGCGATTAAGACAATCAGAACGCAGACAAGCCAAGATCAAAATGGCTCTGCAAGGAAGTGCAGGAGCAGGAAAAACATTCTCTGCTCTTTTGTTAGCACAAGGTTTAACTAATGGAGACTTATCCAAAGTAGCCATTATTGATACAGAAAATGGAAGTGCTGATTTATATGCTCATTTGGGTAACTACAATGTTCTGACAATGTCACCTCCATTCACACCTGAAAATTACATTAAAGCTATTGAGGTTTGTGAAAATGCAGGAATAGAGGTTATTATTATTGATTCCATTTCTCATGAATGGGATGAACTATTAGATTTTCATTCCAAATTAGCAGGAAACAGCTTTACTAACTGGGCAAAGGTTACACCGAGACAAAAAGCCTTTGTAGATAAAATTCTTCAAGCCAATGCTCATATCATTGCCACTATGAGAACTAAACAAGATTATGTACTCAATCAAAAAGATGGTAAATACATTCCTGAAAAAGTAGGTCTGAAATCAGTTCAAAGAGATGGATTGGATTATGAATTTACTTTAGTTTTTGATATTGACATTAAGCATTTTGCTGTATCAAGTAAAGATAGAACTGGCTTATTCATGGGCAAACCTGAATTTCAGATAAGTGAATTGACAGGGAAGCAGATTTTAAATTGGTGTAATAGTGGCGTACCTGGAAATCAAAATATTCTAAATGAGCAGCAGGTAATTCAACAAATTCAGTATTGCAATAATATAGCTGAATTACTGGCTTTGTATAAGCAGTATCCTGAATATCAAGAGAACCTAAAACCTCATTATGAAGAGAAAAAGAGTTTCTTAATACAATTATCAAATCCTAAAAATTATTCAACAAATGGACACACTAAGACACATTAAGCCTGCTACATTAGAGCAGGCTTTTGATTTAAGACCAGTCAGCGATACAATAATTGAAATGTCACCTGGAGATAATGAATATATTCCAGCTCCAGGTAACTTACGAATCCCCTCAGAATCTTTACAAACTCAAATTGAATATGCTCACAAACCTTTTATAGAAGCCAATACACAGGAGATTCATTTGCAGCATTTGAAAAATGAATGCATTATACCTGTATTCAGCAAGGACAACGAAAAGACTATTAGCCATCAAGAGTTCATAGAAATATCTCAAAATTGTATTTCTAATATATTTCCTAACCATTCTATCAGTGAACCTGAAATAAGAGTTTCTCACCAAATCAAAGGTAGAACTCCAGGTGCTATTTATAAGAATGTAAAGGATTTGTTAGACCATGAGAAAACTATTTATTATGAAAGGATGGCTTTTATTGTTAAAATACCCGCAGTTACAGATATTATTAACGGTAATGAATTGTTATTAACAATTGGCGGAGTTAGAGCCTATAATCAGGAGAATTTGTACAATAAGAAAACCTTTGAAAAGTTTAAATTCTTTGTTGGTTTTCAGAATAAAGTATGCTGTAATCTTTGTGTTTGGAGTGATGGGTTTGTTGATGATTTGAAGGTTAGCTCTTATGAAGAACTAAAATCTAAAATTTTCCAGGTACTTAACAATTATAATGCAGAGAAACATTTATCAGAAATGAAACAGTTTGCAGGTCACTCATTAACTGAGCATCAATTTGCTCAATTGTTGGGTAGAACAAAGCTGTATCAGCATTTGCCTAAAAAAGAAAAGTTAAATATACCATTACTTCAATTTACAGATGGTCATATTAATACCATTACAAAAGATTATTATGAAGATGAAAGTTTCTGTAGAGATAATGCTGGAGATATAAACTTATGGAATCTCTACAATCTCTTTACACAAGCCAATAAGAGCAGTTATATAGATACATTTTTAGATAGAAATTTGAATGCTTTTGACTTTACTAAAGGTATTCAACAAAGTCTCAATGGTAGTTCTGATTATCATTGGTTTTTGAGTTAGACGAACTGTCCTACAGAAGTGTAGGGCAGTTTTAACTTTGTATAGGTAAATATTCGCTGTATTTTGTTTGTAAAAATTCTAAATTTGATTCGTTATCAACCAAATTAAGATTAAGTTTTTCTTTAATAAATTCATATCTTGTTTTAGCTTGAGTAAAGATATGTCCCCAGGTTAATACAAAAACATCCACATTTTCGTTTTCTACAATATGACCATACTTTCTGTTCTGCTGATTTAGTTCAAATTCAATTTCATCCTTAACATCTTTGGTAATTAATAGGAATGTCCATTTAGTATTTTCTTTTGGAAACCTTTTATCGGAACTAATTTTATTGGCATATGTTTTTATCTGCTGAACCTCTGTAAATCCAGCGTCTAAAGAAGGTCTTTTAAGTTCAATTACTAAATTTTTCTTTTTACCAGGTTCACCTAAAGAATATTGTTTCCACAAACAAACATCCGGTATTTCATTTAGCTGACCATTATCTTCACTTTCTACTATTTCTTCAAAATCTTCCTTACCTAAAAACTTCAAATATGATTTTAGAACATTTTTTAAAGTAACATCATCTACTCCGTAAGTATATTCATCCCCAAAAAGCCAAGTCTCTTTAGCAATTATTTTATGTAAATGTTTTCTTTCAAGAATGTTTTTATTCAAATCACGATTATAAATTAGTTCTTCCAATGCCTTTATTAAAATTAATCTATTTTTAATTTCAGTCATTGTATCAATCATTGAGGAAAGGGACGTCTCGTCTAATAACTCAACAAGTTCTTCTCTTTTATTTTTTGGTAAATCAATAACCTCGGAAAGAATTTTTTGCAAAGAAGAAGAATCCTTTTCAAGAGCTTCCTTAATTAATAATAAGGTTAATTTTTTGCTTTTTTTATCTTGAATTTCAAAATCAGGTAAGAATTCATTTACTTGTAAGGCTACAATATCAAAGACTTTTCTTGTGTTTTCTTCTACAACATTTGTTGGAATCTCCTTATACGGATATAAGCCTTGAACTTTTAAATCATTAATAAATTCTCCAGAATAGTGATGTAATCTATTTCTAACATAATCTCTTGCTATTTTTTTCGCTTCTTCATATACTTCCTGAATTAATGGATCTAAGCCGTCAATTTCAATTCTATTTTCTCTTTGAAGAGTTTCAATGTATAAGGATTCAATAAAAATTGAAATTGGTAAAGATGTTCTTATTCCTAAATTGATTTCCTTGAATGGAATACCTTTGTTATTACATAAATAGGTTTTCTTTTTAATGTCAAATTTCCATTCAATTATTTTTATATTAAATTGATAGTCAGCTTCTTTGTCTGTGGATTTTTTAAATATTTTCTTCTCATCCGTATTCTTTATTAAAGAAGCAAAGCTTAGTTTTTTACCGTTAAAACTTACTGAGAAATCTGGGTAATTAATCCAATAAGAGGCAAATTTTTGCTCAATTTCTTTCTTGTTTGTATCATTAAATGCCTGAAAAGCTATTTGAGAGTTTACATTTTGTATAAAAACTTTAAAACCAGAATGCTGTGTAGAAATATCGGTTTTTCTTAAATCACTAATTTCGGCTTTAGTTATTTTGTTTCTATCAAAAATTACATCAAACTCATTATAACCATCCCCATTTTTAATAACACTCGTAAACTTAACTAAATCTCCCAAAGCCAAAGATTTGTATCTTCCTTTTCCTTCTTTTCCATGATACATTCTTCCACTTGGACTTGAGTTTGTATATTTTTTCTCAGAACCGCCTAATTTACTAAATACATCGTGTGCTTTATTGTATGCTAAACCAAGCCCATTGTCAGCAACAGTAATACTTTCATACCCTCCGACTGTATTAGATTCATAATCTATTTCAATTCTTGTTGCATCAGCATCTAAGGAATTCCATATTAATTCACTAATCGCAGTAACTCCACTTGCTCTTGTTAAAGATTCCAAGTGGTCAATTTCAACTTTTAGATCTATGAATTTTGACATTTAATTTTATTATCGTATTAATGATTTATTAAAATATTGTAAATGTAAAAAATATTGAGATAAATATTTCTTTCTTATTGATTAATTATTTCATTCTTATGTAGTTTGATTGATAATAATATGAGTATAATTGTAATATTCATCATACCCAATATTTTTTACCAAAGCATTTGATTCTACATTATTTTTATCGGTCATTACATAAACAATACCGTTATATTGAAGTAATTTATTAGAACAATAAGACATGATTTTTCTGCCATAACCTTTCCCTCTCTCATTTATTTGTGTAAATAAAATTCCAACATCAGGATTTATCAATGTACAAAAACTAACAATTTGATTATCTATAGTCAAAACAAAAATATTATTATATTTTATTAAATCTATAATTCTATTGTGCATCTCTCCCAAAGTCTTATCATTCTGTCCTTCATATTCTTCATGATAGTATTGCTGCAACATAACCGATAAAACATTCACATCTGTGTCATTTGCGTTTCTAATTATAGAATTATCTAAATCTTCATTGAGAATGTAATTTGTTTTATAAAATATTCTTTCTTTGATAATTTCATATTTTTCAACATTGAAAAAAGAAATTAAGTCATAAATCAACTTTAAATTACCTGTAACATGGTAATTATTAAATTTTTTTAAGTCAAAATGCTTCTTTATCTCTTCAAATTGGACATGTGTCCAATTTTCACCATAAATATGCAACACTTTGCTATGAATTATTAAAATCCAAGAAGTTGAAGTGTAACTTATAAATGATGAGTCATAAATTAGACTTTCACCACTTACTATTTCGTCTAAACTGTGTTCCAGAAACTTATATTCAAAATCAGATAATTTAATATGCTGATTAATAGCTTCTTGAAATTCTGGTTGTTGTGTGATATATATTTCCATATTAAATAAATAGCTATGTGATTAATGTCCCATCTCCATATAAATGTAAGCATGCCCAAGCTGCAAGATGAGGATATTTATTGTACACCTCCAAATTTGCAAGATGAACAGATGAATTAACACTCATTCCCCTTTCTAAACATTCTAAAAATACGGGTAGCCAAATTGGTGGGATATTTACATGAAGCGCCCAGAATGGGGCAATAACAGCGGAATAACCTTTATTTATATAGCTTTTAACTAACGATGATATGCTATTCTGAAAAGGAGTTTTCTTTACAGAACCTGAATGACAGACGAAAAAGATTAAAATTTTTCCTTTACCAATAACTGATGATAAGTTAAATAAAGGATTTTCATTTGGAAAAATCATTTGCGTCAATGATATATTCTCATCGCCATGAGAACAAATTATATTAATATCCGAATTTATAGGCTCTTTGACATTTAGATCAGTATTGGTTTGAAAAGAGAATTTGTTTAATGTATTTTCTAATCCGCTATATAGGAGATTAATCGTAATGTCTCCTCCTTCTGTTGGTATCCATATAGATTTTTCAAAATTCTTTTTTAATTTTGATTTGTGATGATTCAAAAACCATTCTAAAGATAAAATATTACAAATTGGAGTTTCTAAATATTGAAAGTTTCCTTTTTCATTTTGTAATAAATTATGTGGGAATTCAGCAATACTCATGTCGAGGATTGCCAATATTTCTTTCTTATTTGGGAAATCGAATTTAATAAAACTAAAATCTTTTTTTAGATTGTCAGATTCCTCTAATAATTCTTCTGGAAATACTTCGATTATTGTTCCACGAGATTTTTTTGTTTCCTGAAAAGAGAATGATGAGAAATAATTTGATTTAATAAGTTTTCTATAATTGTCATAATCCCAGCTTAATAATGAATCAGCTTTAAAATCATCATTAAAATGCATATAAAAACACTTTTCTTCGGATGATATAATCCATACAATTCCTATTTCATGATATTGCTTAATCTTTTCAACAATAGTAGGATAGTCATCAAAAAATTCCTTAAACTTTTCTTCATCAAAATTTTCAATTTCTAATTTCATTAATGTAGAGCTATCCTTAGGCTCAAAGACAAAACTATAATCGGTCTTTACTAACATAGCTAATAACAGTGCTTCAAAATCATTATTTTTAACCGCATCTGGAGTTAATCTACTTGCAATCTGAATTGCTAAAGTATTATCATTAGCATAATCACTACTATTTCTTGTTGCACTAAGTTTATATAAAGATTCTTTTAGCTTGTTTTTTAATTCATTTGAGTTACCATCAACGATGTCTTTGAGAAATTTAATACTTTCTTTAGATACAATTTGTTCTAAAACTTCTAAGTAAAATCCTAAGCCACTCCTTGAAAAATCAGCTTTGGGATAAAATCTTTTAATATGATATAAGGTATTTAACCAGGGTAATGCATCATGTTCGCCACCATTAAATACTTCTTCCCTATATTCTTGAAAAAAATCCAATACTAAAGAAGGTAATTTAGGATCACTTTTTTTTAATAGATTTGTAAAGTATGTGTGTGTGATTGCTCTTTTTGTATAACTATCAAATAAAATTGTATTAGGAATATTTTGGAAAATTTCTTCAACAATATTATCAAAGCCTAAGTTTCTAAATAATTTTAAACTTACCCAAATTATTTCTTTTAAATAAATATCAGTGATTTTATCTTTTTTAAGTGCTAAATGCATTGAAACAATTCCATAGACTAAAGCTGTAGCGATGGAATTTAAATTAGCATATGTACGAAATGAATTAAAGTATCCTAACTCTTGAAGAGAATCATTGTAGCTTGTTAAAAGTAATTCTTCTGCAATGTCTCTCGCAGTTTGGTTAAATTCTGATGTTACTGCTTTATCCAATACAAGACCACAATTGATTAGATGGAAAGCATTTATCAATACATTTTGATGTAAAAGGCTTCTTTGGATGACAAGTAATGTTGAATAGTTTTCTAAATCACTGCTCGAAATTTGATGTTTTGAAGATGTACTTTGGAGAGTGTCTAAAATTAATGAAGAAAATTTAATCTTTTGATCTTCAGAATAGTTATCGTCAACAAAATTTATTATTTCAGAAATTCTAATTGGGTTTCCCCCACTATATAATTTGTATAAAAGTTTTTTGAAATCTTCAGCTTCTTCTTCGTTAACATCATGTTTTAAAGGAGTTATATCAATCTTAGCTATATTTTTTTTTGAGATTACTTCCTTATACTTCTGCATGAAAATAAAAATTAATAAAGAAAATCCTTCTTCTTTATTTACTTCAAAAATATTAAGAAAGTCAGGAATGTCTTTTCTATACTTTTCATAACTCTCACTAAAATCATCTATTATTTCAAAAAACAATTTTTCAAAAGAATTGATGTCAATTTTTTTGATTCCTTTTTCGTGTAATGAGACTTGCTGAAATAAAATATCAATCATAATGTTATTTGATCAAAATCTATAAACTATTTCGTAAATATTTTAGAAAATTATTAATTATTTCTTTTAAAGTTTATTTTAACCTATTGCAATGAATTTTTTATCACTTTTTAACAGAATTAAACCAAGATTATAGTTATATTTAATTGCTGAATATCTCAAACTTAGGACTTAAAATGGTTTCTTTTTAGATTCCTAAATGCCTTTTTAATGCAATATCAATACTAATTTCGTCTTTTAAAACTTGATGTAATTTTTCAAGACCTTGAAGTTTAAAATTTTTAATTAAATTAAATTCAATTATAATATTTTTTACATCTTCATGATTCAAATCTTTTACGACCTTATAAAATAAAACTTTAGAAGGATTAGAATTTAATGCAATTTCTTTTTTATAAACCAAATCAAATATTCTACTCGTTAATTTTACAATATCTTCATTAATTTTATCACTTATCAGTTTTACATACTTTTTGATTGATATATAATTTTTAAACTCTAAATTATTCTTAACATTATCAAAGCAGTCAATTTTTTGAAGACTTTTACATAGAATCTTTAAATAACCTTTTTCCACTAATTTACAGAAAATTATCATAGGATTAATATTATCTGAATAATCTGAATTGCTCCATTGTCCTATAAATCCTATACCCTTGTTATTTGTAATTATTTCCCAATTTTCGATTAATTCTTTTTCGGTGATTGCACTTTTATTTATTTGGTCTCTTTTAATACGTAGATTAGGTTCTGCATGTAAAAGATATGCGTAAGAAGGTTTTCCATCTCTTCCTGCTCTTCCAACTTCTTGATAATATTGCTCAAGGTTTTCAGGAATCTGGTAATGTATAACACATCTTATATCGGAAATGTCAATGCCCATTCCAAAAGCATTAGTTGCAAAAATTATTTTTACATTTCCATTGGTGAAATTTTCTAATATCTCATCCTTTTCTTTAGCTTTTAAATCTGAATCAAAATAAGCACAATTAAAGCCCAAATTTTTATAAGTTTTAGACATCTCTTTTGTACCATATTCTCTTTTTTTAATGTGCGTGAACACAATTATTTTTTCTCCATTAAATTGATTTAAAATTTGAGTTAGTTTAATGTTCTTTTCTTCATTTTTAGAAACCTGTTTTTCAATATGAAGTTCTATATTATCTCGTAATAAATTTCCACTTTGAATAACTTTATTTATGTTAAAATCTCTAATGATTTCTTCTTTGTCCATTTCATTTATGGTTGCTGTTAGACATAATATTGTCGGTTTATTATTGCCAAAAATATCATTCAAAAATTTAGGGATCATTTTATAAGCTGGTCTGAAGCTATGACCCCACTGCGAAATACAGTGTGCTTCATCAATAACTATCAGTCCTATTTTATCTTTATTTTGTCTTAAAACATATTCAATGTATCCGTCTAACATCATTTTTTCAGGACTAACAAATAAAAATCTCGGATTATTTGATGGATTAAATTTTTCAGTAAGATATTTATATTGTTTAACTACATTATCATTCTTACTATTAAAAGCAAGAGAATATATATTCTTTTTATTCAACTGTTTATTCAGTGATGCATTTTGTTGCTCCATCAATGCAATTAAGGGACTAATTACAAGAGTCATTTTGTCTTTAGCTATTGTTGCAACTTGATAAATGAGTGATTTGCCCATCCCTGTAGGCATTAGACAAAGTGTATTTTGATTTTCCAAAAGACATTCAATAGTTTCCCTTTGCTTGTCTCGGAATTCAGAAATTTCAAAATAATCAAAAAGTATCTTTTTTAAATCCATATTAAGAATCTTGGTCTCCACCCATCATTGTTTTTACATAATCAGAATTTTCGGAACAAATCAATTCAAGAAACATATTTACATACACATATCTATAATTCTTATCTAAACTTATTCCCATTTTTATGAATTCTTCTTCTAATAACATATAGATAGTGTTTGTATAATACATGAACAAATTATAAGGATACCAATAATTATGCTCTATTCTTAAACTTCTGGTTGAATTTCTACCATTAGCACTTGAAATTGTATCATCAATCATTATAAATTCACTTGTTCTTGAAGGTATTCTTTCGTGTATATCTTGTGTTAAAAAATATAAACCATATAATGTTCTTCTAACAGATTTGCAAAAATTTGCTGGATATAAATTGTAAATAATAGTAGTTCTTATACCTGCTCCTATCACATTTCTCAAAACAAAATCTTCTTCATTTGAAAGTTCAGCTACTTCTTCAAAATTTTCAATTTCTGTGAAGGTATTATAATCTGTATTTCTATTTTTTGCAGAATAATCATTTGAAAAATCAAGAAAATTTAAGAAAATATCAAGTAGTTCTTGTGGCTTACAATGAGCAAAATCTTCTTTCCATTTCTGTAATTCTTCCATTTTAGAAAAAAGTGTTTTGTGAATAATTGGACACTCATTTCTTAAATTAGATTTAAAAACTTTAGCATCTCCTAAAGTATCGTAATCTTCCATATTTTCATCACTGAAAAAATTCTTGTACTTTTTAGATTCTTTTTTAAAATCATCAAGATATTTACTAATTAATGAGTTCCATGTATTTTTTTTATTTATATCTCCATTTAAATTAGAATTAGTAATTTTTTTGAAATATAAATAAAAAGTTTTCTTTAATTCATTTCCAACCAATTCTATATGCTGAATTTCCTTTATACTTTCAAAATCTTTACTGGTATCTGATATTTTCATTTTCTTTTAAATTTAATAATTGTAGAAACCTTTTTTTGCCCCTTCTTTTTCTTCTACTATCACCCTGAAGCTTTTGTAGAACAAAGTCTATGTTTTCATCAATCAATTTATTAGAATTGATATACAAATTATGTTTTGCTCGTGAACAAGTTGTATAAAATAACTTTCTGTAAACTTCATCATTAAACCTGTTCCAATCCAAATCTGTGATAATAACTAAATCAGCCTCAAGTCCTTTAAATTTTCTTGCTGTAGAAACACATACAAATCCTTTTTCTTTATTTTCGGAAAAGAAAAATTTTGAATTTTTCATTGTTTCTGCTATAATACTATTTTCTAAGGTATTCATTGTTATTAAGGCAACGGAGTTTTTATCTGCTTTGGTTTCCATAAGATATTTGCTTACTACGTTATCCATCCAAATAGCAAAATCCTTTGAATTTTCAAATGATATTAGTTCAGGCTGTTCCCCTTCAATTCCAGAAAGTATAGGTTGCTTTTTGTTAATACCCAAAGTTCCATAAGCTGTTTTTGCAATTGCTTCAGTGTTTCTACAGTTTATAAAAAGGGTAATTTTACAAGGTGATTCTTTAATCCATTTATTAACATCTTCAAAATATAAGCATTGTTGCTGGTCATAAAAAACATAAAAACATCCATCATCAATTTTTTCAGCAATATATTCCAACCAATCATTTTCAAAATCCTGTCCTTCATCTATAATGATATCAGTATATTCAAAAAATATATTTTCGTCTAATATATTATCAAGAAAATTTAATCTTGTTTTTTGAAAGGTGTCTTTAAATCCAACTGTGTCAACACAAAGTTTGTCAAATGTGGAAATTTTAAATCCATAGTGACCAAAATTTGAGTTAAGGTAATCTGATAGCATATTGTTGAAACATAAAAATAATACCTTTTTCCCATCTTGGGCAAGTTGTCTTGCCTTTTCTATTGCTAATACTGTTTTTCCTGTACCAGCGGATCCATTAATCACAACAGTATTTTGGAATTTTAAAAATTCTAAAACTTTCGCTTGTTCTGATGTTAGTTTATTAAATCTTTGTTCTCTTATGTCATATTCAATTTTCTGAGAGGGAATTAAGTAGAGCTCCGGGGCAATTTTTTCAATGATTCTTTTCTGTTCAAATTGATTTATATTTGTTTTTCTATTTGTTTGTTTTAGCCAATATTCAAAAGCTATATTTATATTAATTTCAGGATTATCTAAAGTTTTTATATCAAATAACATGTCTTTATGATAGTTTGGTGGTAATGGTTGATTACCAAATTCTATCGATGGAAACCAAACAGCATGACAAACCATTATTTGGTATGCTTTTAATAAAGAAATGAATTTGAATTTTGATTCATCTGCTTGTTTTTCGGGATCAAAAATTTCCTTTTTGACATGTGTATTTCTATTAGTTTGATACCAAGTCCTATTTGAATCAACCTCAATAATCCCAGCTTTAACTTCAATAATTATTAGACCTTTTTGTGGATGGAAAATTAGATAGTCTGCTTCTCCTTGACTTCTATTTCTATCCGAACCAATCCATCTAACAGAATGAAAAACCATATAATCGTTAGATAATTTGGTTTGTAGCGCTTCAAAAATTCTTTTCTCTCCCTCACTTCCTGTCTCAAAAAGTATATGAGGAATCATTTTAGCCATTCTATTCTATTTTTGTATATAATCTATCGAATCCATCAAAATTCAGTTTACAAACCATCTGTATTGGTGATTGAGATATAAATGTTCTACACTCTAAAATAACCTCATCAATATTTTCAGGAACTTCATTAGAGTTATAAACTTTAAAATATAGTCTTACAATTGTGTTTTCAGAATCTTGGAGAGTTTTTATAAGTTTTATAGCATAAAACGTTTCAGACTTATCATTAACAATGATTGCCAGTTTGGACCAACTTGAGCTTTCATTTATTTCGATAGTTATTTTTTTATTGTCATTTATAGAATATGGAGCAATATTAGTAGATTCCCAATAACCATTAATATGTTCTCTGAGTTCGTTAATCATAGTTAAATGTTTTTTGTAATGATGGAATTATAATATTAGGATTTGTGTTAATAAATATTCATTGAATATCAATTTTATTATTTTATTAATTTAAAATAAATTTTCATTAGCTCTTCATCTTCATTATTTGTAAGATAATTTCTTAAAGCAGTTTGAATGTAAGGAACTTTTTTAAATTCATTAATATAAACATCAGAAGAATTATGTTTTAGCCACAAAGGATTAAACAATACCGTAGGGTATTTAGATAAGTTTAAAAGAAATTTAAAGTAGTTGTTTTTAATTGAGATTCTATTAATATTTTTTTTATTTATTTTTTTTATATAAATAAGATAGAAAAAGTTCAAAACTGAGTAATCGTAATGACCATCTAAATAATCATCATTATCTCTTTTTTTTAAGTATTCTTTAATAAAAGATAGATATATTGTAAATACATCACTGTTTTCATCAAAAATTTCATTTTGAAATGCTAAAAAATATGAGTATTTGTGTGGAGAGCTGTCTTCTCTTGTCAGATGTCTATGCAATTGTGTTTTAAAAATTGCTCTATTTTCTTCACTAAGAACTTTATATACAATATCATATTCACTAAAATTTTCATCAAAATTAAATTGTGTTATATCAAAATTATTCAATGAAAAATTATCATCCTTTATTCGTAAGAATTGTAATATTTGTAAGAAATTTGCGTCATATTTTTTTTGTTGAATATATATATCCAGTATTTTTTTTACAATTTCTACATCTATTTCATCCTGTTTTTCAACTAAAATATGTCTTAGATATTTATATTCAAATCTTCTTTCGGGAAATTTTATAAACTTTATAAAATAATATAATTTTTCAAATAGCATATTCAAACTTTCTTTTGGGAATTTGAAATAAGCCATTACAATTAGAATATTATTTAAGATGCTGCGAATTATATCTGAAAAATCATTGTCTGACACTAACTTACCTATAAAAATATTATTTTCAGATATTGAATGTCCCCAAAAATTACTTTCAGTAAATGATGATGAAAAAAAGTTAGAAAAATTATTTATGATTTTATTCAGTTCTTCTTTGCAGATTTCAATTTCCTTTAATTGATTATCTTTTATTGATTTGAAGAAATCTTCATGTCTTGCTTCGCTTACAATTAGAGTTATGAGAAAATGGTCGAAATAATCTAAATGAAGGCTTCCAAAGTTTGGGAAATTTCTTTCTCTTTTAATAAATTTCATTGAATAGCCTACAAGGAAAGCATTTATAGACTTTTGGTATGCGGTAGAAATCATTGAATATCCATTCCCAATAATAAAATTGTCTTCAATGAAATTTTTCAAATTTATATTTGATTTGTATAAATTATTAAGATTAGAGTTTGAAGCATTCCCACCATTTTCAATTAAAGATTTTGTTTTTGGGATTTCACTATATTTTGCATCAATTTCATCACAAAGATTCTGTATATAAATACCGTTTTTGATTTCTTTTAAAAATTCAAAAACTTCTTTATCAACAAAATATTTAACTTTATTTAATTCAGAATCTATATCAATATTTTCAGTCTCAGCTTTTATTTCATTTATTTCCTTTTTATCTACAGTACCACCGTACATAAAATGAGATTTTTTACCAAGTCTATACATATTGAACTTGGCAAGAAATGAAACTTCAAGCCTTTTTAACTTATTTGCCTTTACTAAAATTTGTTTGTATGAAACATAGGCTTTGTAAAAATCATTTAATTGAACAAATCCATAAGCATAAGAAAGATCTTCTTCGAGGTCTGAATTTTCAGTGATGGTATAATTGTCTAATTTGATAATTGCATTATTAAAATCAAATTTATCTATACAGCAATTTATACATTCACAGCTTTCATTTTTTCTAATCTTTTCAAACAAATCAACGGTTGTCTTTCTATCTGGAGAATAGAAATGAAAACTATCGGGTTTTTCAGTGGGTTTTGCAATATAATAAATACCGGAAAATAAAAGTCTATTCAAGATAAAATTTAGTTTATCTTTCTCATCCTCAGAGAAGTTTTTATCATCATAGCCTTTGTACTCTTCAATCAGATTATATAATTCTTCATTGAAACAAGTTAAAATATTACCCATTAAATTGGCTTCTCCCGAATGGTTTTTACTTCCTTTGTTAATTGGATATAAGTTTGTAATAAAATTAGAAGGTAATATTTTGAAATATCTAAATCTAATTAATGAATTGTAAAGCTCATCTATTATTTGCTGTCTGTTCAATTTATCTCCACAATTATTCTTATGTTTATATAAATCAAACTGTTTGATATAATTTAATAGATGAAAAACTTTTTTACTTTTATTAGAAAGGTTGATTTTATCATCTCCAAAATTCTCTAAATCATTTATTTCTTCTTTTGCTTGATTATAGTTAATAATGTTAATACCTAAATTTTCATAATAAAGTTTTTCAGTTTGGGATATGCTATCAGAAATATTAATTAGATATGCACGTTGGTGATGTTTTTTCAGAATATATTGAATTTCTCTACTTAAAATTTTTAAATTAATATCCGAAAAACTATAACCTATAAAGAGGATTATTTTATTGCTAAAAAGAGATTTAACAAAAATTTCTTTTAATGTATTAAGTTTAGAGAACTCTAAATAATCATTTTCTTTTAAAACAATATTATGATTTTCAAAGTCGCCATGATACTTTATCAATAAATTTTTAAACTTTGCATAAGGTAAATCTTCATCTTTTACCACAACAGAAAAATCTAATCCTTCATTTTCTATAATTTGTTCAAAGAAATTATCATAATTAGTTGTAATAATATGTTGCGGATTTAATTTAAAAATCATTTCATGAAGATTATTATATTTTTCAGTACTGTCTTTATATAGCAGTTCTTTTACAATATCATAATATTCTTTCTCTCCTTTTTCATTGTAGAGTAATTGGGCTATTTTTAGTGCATCATCACCTCTTATTTCCTCATTTAAATTCTTCTTTATTCCTTCAAGCAAAGTTCCCCAAAGAGGAAGTCCTGAATCAAGAGATATTCCTGAACCAGCAAAGATTACCAATCTGTCAGTAACTATAGCTTCTTTTAGAATTGATATTTTATTTTTTATTTCACCATTCATCATTATAAATTAGTCATTGTTTCTTCTATTTTTTAAAAGTACTCAAAATCAGTGATTTTTTTACTAAAAAAAAATTCTTGAAAAAAATTCTTTAAGAGCCAATCCCCTTATAATAACCCCCACCCATCTTTAGGAAAGGAAAACCTCTCCCCACCATTTATAAGAATATAAAAATTTTACAGGAACAATTATAAATTCGAGTTGAAAGCTGGGTTTATTTGTGCTGTTTAATTTTAATTCTTGTGGTGTTATTTCTAACTCAAAATCAAAAACAATGGTAAGAATTATCAATTACAAAAGAAGAGTAGCAGAGAACAAGGAGTTCTTTGTACTTGAAGTTTCAGGAGGTATTGAGATGGTATTAAGCAAAACTACAGGAACGTATTATGCCACTTCTAAGAAAGCCACAATTACCTCCACATTCGACGAAGAAACCTGTAAATCTTTAATTGGCTCAGAATTTCCTGGTTCAATTGTAAAGGAAGAGTGTGAGCCTTATGAATACACTATTCAAGACACAGGAGAAATCATTACGCTATCTCACAGGTATGTTTACAGAGCAGAAGAATTAACTACTTCCAAAGTATATTCAGCTCCAGGTAACTTATCAATGGTAGATTAAATTGCCTAAAATGTCCAAATTTTACTGTAGAGTCTTATATAGGTTCAGGTAAAATCTGGACATTTTATTTTAGCTGCACAAAATTTCCTTTTATATAATATAGTGTAAGGAAAAAATGTGCAGGAGAATTTAATACTTCATCTGAAAATAAATATTTGGAATCCAGGTGGAAAGCGAAAGCATTCACAATTATTCGTTTCTTATCTGAGTTTTACCTGGAGGCATATATATGCTTTGTTGCTCTTATATCAACAAAGTACAAGCTCATCCTTTTCCAGGTGTTATGTAGAGATAGTTATAAATAGCCAAAACTTACTCAGGTAAAGTTTTGAACTTTAGAATCTCAAAGGTTTCAATTTCTAACTTTTGAGCAATAATGTGCAAAGTATATGCAGTAGGATTGGTATTCCCAGCTTCTAACCTTGACATATTAGACTTTTCAAAGTTACATAAAGCCGCCAATTCAACTTGAGAAATGTTCTTTTTTTCTCTAAGCTGTTTTATACGCTTTCCTATTGCAACTTGATATTCTTTTTTATCCACTTTGGCTGAATTAAACAATAATTAGAATGCACTTTAACTACGGAAAACCGTAAGGAAAAGTGATAAACTCTAACTCTATTTGTTTATTGATATTAATAGCCAAAAGTGGTCATAAATGATAATTGTATGGTTATCATAAATGATACATTTACTATATTTGAAAAACTTTAAAAATTATAAAATGAAGAAAATATTACCCTTATTACTATTCCCAGTTTTTTCGTTAGCACAAACAGCTTTTAATTCAGGTTTCAATGATGGATATAAAGGTGGATATTGTTATGACAAGGGATTAAATTGTCAAAAGCCAATTCCTCCTATTGCTCCTGTTCCAAATGCAAATGAAAAGAGTACCAGCTATTATGATGGTTATAACAGAGGTTTTGCAGAAGGCTTGAATAAAGCAAAGGAATCTGAAACAGCTAAATACAAAACTTCTTCTGGTGAATTTATAGAAGACAAAATGTACAATCCTTATCAGAATATTAACAATGTAATTGAATTAGCAATCCTTTTGAAAGAATCAAAAGGTGTTGCAATAAACCACCTGGAGGATGGGAATTATCAAGCTGTTGCTGATATCTGTTATGCAGGATTAAAGATTTCTCCTAAAGATTCAGAGTTTATGTTATTACTTGCTCAGGCTTATAGGGGCAGTGATAATTTGGAACAAGCTCTTAAATGGTATAAAAAAGCCTATCAATACAGGAGAGGAGATAATAATCTCAAGGAACTGATTAAAAGCTTAGAGAAATAATAATTAAAAGTATAGTAATGAATCTTGACTTCAACAATGCTTTCTATTACATAAGCTTAATTGTCATTGGTGCTCCTGTGATATACTTTCTTACAAAGTCTGGGTTTTCATATCGGGAAGAGAAAAAGACAGTTTTAATATCAATCTCTTTAACTCCAATCTTAATATTACTTTTAATGTCTGCCATTTTTGGCATAGATGAAACTACTGAAAATATTGGAGAGTTGTTTGGCGATTTTCTACACTTCATAATCTATACTGTTATTGGACTCTTCTTCTTAGGGATTTGTTTGGTTATTTTAGTTTTCCTGATAGCAGATAACAAAAAAGAAGTAGTTAATAGTATAAAAGATAGAATTTTAAAAATTAGAAAAGGAATTGGAAGAAAGAATAAATAGATCACTTAATTGTCTAAAAGAACTCAATGACAATCCTTTTACATTGCAAAAGGTTGCATTTTGGTTATATGAATACAATGATTTATACAAAGAAGTTAAAAATTATTCCGAGAATCTTTGTGAACAATGTCAGAAATGGGAACAAGAAGGATTGCCTTATGACTGTTTACAGGAAGCAGATTATTGTACTAAGAGATATAGGTATTTTACGAACTTTTACGAAGAAGTTGAATATGGTATTAAAGTTCAGGAATTAGATGCAGCCTGTAAAGTTGCAATTGAAGAATACAAAACCTACAACAATGATTCACAATTAAAAGAATGGTTGATAAAGTACTTTGATATTGGTTACAACAAACTGGCTATTTTCTATTATGACTATTTGGATTATAGTGTTGATAATGATGAGGTAGTTCATCCTCACTTTGGAAACTCGCCAATAGGAGAATTTGGAGTTTGTATTGACAGAAAGTATTATGAGAACCTTATTGAATTTGATGATGTATTTAAAATGCTATTTTATGAGAGAAAAATATATCCAGAAAAACTAAAAGAAATAGAAGAGGAAATGCAGAAGATAGTTGCACCTATAATTCCAATTCCTAAAATTGATTAACGCCACCTTTGAGGTGGTTTTTTTATACCCTTACATTAATGAAAAACAATATTTATGATTACTTAATTTTTAAACTTGACAGTGAATATACAGAATACGAATTTGACTTAATTTCTATTCCGCCTTATGAATTTATTGAGAATGGATTGTCATTAGAACCTTATGAATATTTTGGTGAGATTAATGAAGTCTTAGAACTAAGAACAAAGCACATTCTTATGTATTTTAATGCCGATGTATTGATGAGAGTAGAATTTCTATATCCAGGTAACATTTTAGATTTTTTAAAACAGAAGTTAGAAGAGATGCAGGATATTGAGTTACCAGAATATATGATGTTGATTCTGAGAAAGGATAAGAAATTCTCTGTATTAATGTATCAAAATAAGCTATTACAAAACAATTTAAACCAAAGAAATGAATAACACTATATCAGAAGTTTCCGAAATCCAGGTTTCTTACAAACCTAACAAAATGGTAAGTTCAAAGATTGCTACAAGCTTTGATGCTGTTCAAATTATAAGAAAGTTTTGGAATGAAGAAACAATAGAAATGCAGGAAGAAGTAAAAGTAATCTTGCTTAATAATTCTAACTGTGTATTAGGAATCTATAATTTATCCAAAGGTGGAATGACAAGTAGTTTAGTAGATATTAGAC
Organism: Chryseobacterium sp. C3; assembly: GCF_014218905.1. Classification (NCBI taxonomy): domain Bacteria; kingdom Pseudomonadati; phylum Bacteroidota; class Flavobacteriia; order Flavobacteriales; family Weeksellaceae; genus Chryseobacterium; species Chryseobacterium sp. C3. The sequence continues at coordinate 51,966 of NZ_JACLCU010000004.1, forward strand.
TTGTATTATCAGTAGCACTAAAATGCTTAGCTCCAGGTATAATATTAGTTCATAATCATCCAAGTGGAAATTTAAAACCAAGTTCAGCAGATTTGAACATTGTAAAGAAATTAAACGAAAGCTGTAAACTTATGGATATTGCTTTGGTTGATAGCATCATAATCACAAAAGAAAACTACATGAGTTTTGCTGATGATGGATTATTGTAGTGTTACTAAAAAGGAGTAGTTTTAGGCACACATTTATTTAAAGGTAACAACAGTGGTTGAAGGAGCTACCCTGGAAAGGTAGTATACGGGTAACTGTATCGAGGGTTCGAATCCCTTCCTCTCTGCAATATAAAAGCCTATGTAAAGATTAACATAGGCTTATTTTTTTTAGAAAATATTCAGTTTACCAGCAACGCACTCCACAAACTCTTTTCTAGGTTTATTTCCCGGAACCGTCCGACAGCATGAGGAGATTGCTTCTCTTATCCTTAATTCTGAAATCTCAGGATGTTGTTTTCTAATTTTACGAACTAAATAATCTACTTCCCATGATTCTGTACAGGCAAAAAAATTAGCATCTCCTTTTTTCTTTTTACGGTCATCATAATCTGACCAATCATCTTCTAAAATTGTTCTTTTGGACATAATTTAATATTTATTTGGTTAATCATAACAAATGTATTCATGATTTATAAATTTTATTTACGGTAAACCACATTGTAATTCTAATTTTTTTAGTAAAAAAAGATTAGTAAAAAGCAAAATTAAGCCAAACGGTTAAAACCTTTGCTATACAAGGCTTTATAAAAAGAGTAGTCTTAGTTCGGAAGTCGGTGTCTGATAGTTTTGGAGCTTAAATTGACAAGGTTAGGTTACTAATTCGTTACCGATTGACAAAGGTAACAGTATGGCTTAACTGATTATATTTCAGTTTTTTGCACCCTTTTCTACATTCCCTTGTAACTCAATGTAATTTAATTTTAAACGTTAAACATTTGAGTTATGGAGCAGACAAAAAAATCGACGTTCAAACTGCTTTTCTATTTGAAAAAGAACGAACTGAAAAAGAACGGTAATGCGCCAATTATGGCCCGTATTACCATTGACGGAACCCCTAAAACTTTCGGAACAAAGTTAGAAATTGACCCCAATAATTGGGATTTGAAACACGGAAGAGTTCAGGGCAAAAGTGTGCAGGCATTAAGCATCAATAAAAGACTGGATAACATACGTGGGCGTATCGACAAGATTTATGAAGATATGTTGAAGCACGAGGGCTTTGCAACCGCCCAAAAAGTAAAGCTATCGTTCTTGGGTGTTGGTGTAATGGATGATGCTATCCTAAAAGTTTTCAACGACCAAAATGAGGATTTTAAAAAATTGGTCGAAAAGGAAGAACGCTCACAAAGCACCTACAACAAGTATTTCACGGTTTACAATCATCTTACCACCTTTATAAAAGAACGCTATCATCGTGATGATATGGCTTTCCGGGAATTGACTGGCGATTTTATCCGGGAGTTTGATTTTTACCTCCGGTACGACTTACAGTCTTCGCATAATACGGTTTGGGTGTACACGATGCCCGTATTAAGTCTGGTGGAACTGGCTATTAAAAAAGGCTTGATACGTGATAATCCGTTTCAGGATTACGAAATCAGTATGGAGGAAACCGACCGGGGTTATATCCTTAAAGAAGATGTAGAAAAGCTGATGATGTGCGTACCGTCCCATCCACGGTATGAACTGGTAAAAGACCTGTTTATTTTCAGTTGCTTTACCGGACTTGCTTATGCGGATATTAAGAAACTGACAAGGAACAATATTCAATCATTCTTTGACGGTCATCAATGGATTATCAGCAGGAGAAAAAAGTCAGATATTGCTTCTAATGTTAGGTTAATGGAAATCCCTAAGTGTATCATTGAGAAGTATCAGGGTACGACAAGGAATGAATTTATCTTTCCGGTTCCGACCAACGCCACCTGCAATACTCACATAGGTAAATTGGTTGAAAAGGCAGAAATTATTACCGAGCAAAAAGTAACCTTTCACACGGCAAGGCATACTTTCGGAACAATGTTTTTGACCGAGGGCGTACCGCTTGAAAGCCTTAGCAAAATGATGGGGCATAAAAACATTTCCACCACACAGATTTACGCTAAAATCACAAGCCAAAAAATCAGTAAGGATATGGATTTGGTTACGCCGAAATTCAAGGCTATGGAAGAAGCATTTATGATGGTAATCTAATCAGTTTCTATTTAATCACAATGAGCAGAATTTAACGGTTCTGCTTTTTTATACCCATACTTCTTGTGTAGGTAAAGCACATTTACTTTCCCACTACCCAGTCCAACGCTGTAAAAGAGCTTATACCTACTTGCTAAATAGAAAATTGAAAAGCGAAGCCCTTATCTAACGCCCCTTGCTATTCCGTTTTTCAAATCTCTATTACAGGCTATGATAGCCTGGTCATTAATGCCATAAAAATTTAGAACAGAAAATTTCCACAATCAACCGGTAAAAAGGCAGCTAAGTTATAGCGGGCAGCCATCCCACACGCCCAACCAAAAGACTACGGCATAATGGCAAGGCAAAATGTTGGCTTCGCCGAGCTGCTGTGTGTTTCCTTGCCACCCTCCGGGACTTATTCCGTTTCCTTTTGGTTTTCCGCTTAGCCCGCTTGGATTATCTGCTTTCTTTTTTCCGGTTTTTCTTTTGGAAAAATTTATGCGAAGCGAAGCGGAGCAAACCACAACAGGAAGCGGGAAACGAGGAAAGCGAGTGAGTAAATAACATTTTTCAAACATCAAAATTTTAGCATTATGGCACACAACATCAATTTCAACGAGCAAACAGGACGTCATTCATTCTTCAGCGTTCAACAAAAAGCGTGGCACGGTTTGGGGCAAATCGTAGAGCAGTACCCAACAAGCGAGGAAGCAATAGTACACGCAGGTTTAGATTACGAGGTTATCAAATCCCCACTGTTTACACAGGGCAGAACAATGAGCATAGGCGACAGCGGAGAACTGATTGAAGCCAACGACATCTTAGTACCTAACAGTTTCGCCACACTTCGCACCGACACCAATACACCGTTAGGCGTAGTAGGCAAAGACTACCATATCGTACAAAACCGTGAGGCATTTAATTTCTTTGATGCTATTGTAGGTGGAGGCGAGGGAATATTGTACGAAACCGCAGGGGCATTGGGCAACGGGGAACGCATTTTTATCACTGCCAAGCTACCCGACTATATCCGTGTAGGTAACGGCGACGACGTAACAGAAAAGTACATTTTCTTAACCACAAGCCACGACGGTAGCGGAAGTATTACCGCAGCATTTACCCCTATCCGTATCGTATGCCAAAACACCCTTAACGCTTCATTGCGGAGTATGACCAACGTAGTGCGTATCAAACACACGTCAGGAGCAAAACAACGCCTTGAAAACGCTCACAAGGTTATGGGACTTGCCAACACCCTAAGCACACAGTTAGAGAACATTTTTAATGACTGGGCTAAAGTAAGGGTAACAGACCGAGAAGTAAGAAAGCTAATCCAGTTGGCACTTTGCCCGAACAAAGAAACGTTTAACCTGCTCAAAAAAGGTGCGGAAGATGAAGTTTCCACCGTGTTCAAAAACACCGTAGATGATGCCTTTGAATACGCTATGATAAGCGACACCCAACAAATGGCAACTACCAAAGGCACATTATTCGGGACTTACAATGCCGTTACAGGTTACTTTCAGAATGTACGCAATTACAGGGATGGCGAAGCCAAACTACAATCCATTGTAATGGGCGGTACAGCACAGCTAAAGACACAAAAAGCCTTTGAACTGTGTACAGACTTTGCCTATTCAGGAGCAGAGATTTTCAACTTCAATTAATCATCAAAGGCGACTGCCTGCAAAGGTGGTCGCCTACTAAAAATAAAAGATATGAAAGCATTAGATAAAATGGACAACCTCGATAAAGCGGGCTTGTTGTGCAAACTTTTTCCCGCAGAACTGGAGAACCTGCAAAACGCTATAAAAACGCAATGCGACTACTTCCTGCAAAATGAAACAGCATTCCGTGAGGGTTGGTATCAAAAGGGATTTTTCACCGCTGAATTTTGGTACAGGCTTGTGCAGAATGCACAAAAAGGAACAGCCCAAAATGAACCTCTTTGGAAACGACCGAACTGGTTTACAGACCATTTTTTTGACGGACACAATTCAATTTTCGCTATTCACTGCCTGATTGAATATACAGATGATGCACAATGCGACCCGCAATTAAAACAGGCGATACACCTGCTTTTCGGGAGCGACAAATTTTTACAGATAACCTTAAACGATAAATAATTATGGCTAATTGGTGCAACAACTGGGTTATTTTTGAGGGAACACCCGAAGCAATCGAACAGATAACACAGCTATTCAAATCAATGGCTGAACAGGAACATAAAGACGACTGCGGGCAATTACCCGATTTCGTACAGGACACGCACGGAGATTATTTCTACAATATCAGTCAGGATAATGAAAGTGCGGGCGTGTTTCAGTATGAAACAAAATGGTCGCCAAACACGGAAGCGGTAAAGCAGATAGCCGAACATTTCAAAGTGAATTTCACACAGGACTATGAGGAATTAGGATGCTTAGTATATGGTCAGGCAATATTTGAAAACGGCATACTAAACGACACCTGCTTAGATAGCCAGGACTTTGACAGTTACGAATTAGACGATGAAACAGATACCTACCATTTTGAGGGCAAGGAGTATGACAGCGAGTGGGAAATTCTCGACACATTGTTAGAGCGTAAAATGGCTAATGCTAAAATTCAGCACAATGAAAATTAGAGATAAAAACGGGAACTGGATTGAGGTTACTGACCTTAAAAAAGCTATTCAACAAACTGGGTGGTATAAAGAATATACGCATAATCCACCTGTGAAAAGCGACAAGGAAAGGCAGGCATATTGGACAGATATGCACAAGAAATTAATAGCTTTAAGAGAACAGTTAAACAAGCCGAAAAATTAAAACACCGTACGACCCAAAAAGTCGGGCGGCAAAAAGACAGATCCTCCCGATGGTCGGGCAGTCTTTTTGCTTTAAATGGGAGCAATCCCCTTTAGTAAAATGCACCACTACACAATTCCTTTTTCTTCTCCATTTTACCAAACAGGTTGCAGCGTTATTGTTTGGGATATTCATTATCCCAATGATTGGTTAATAATAATAATAACTTCCTTTCTTAATCAGCGAACAAAGAAAAGACACTGACTAATTGATTTTGAATTTTCATAAATCTGGGTTAATGCACTTTTTTAAATTTGCTAAATTTGTTTTATAGCAAAAACTGCAAATTAATATATGGGAGGAGTTAAACAGAGATGGCTTGAATTAGAAAGTAGAAATTTAAGCAATATTCCAGATAAGAATATTTGTATCAAACATTTTGATGATAAAAGCATTAATCGCTTTATTAGGCAAAACTATCACGATGGTTATTGTGATTATTGCGCTAAGGAACTAAAAGTAGTTTCTCTTGAAGATTTAATGGAATTTATTATGGATGGTATTTCAAATTTCTATGAAGATGCCGCCAACTTTATGAGTTACAATTCAAGAGAGGGAGGTTATCTTGGAGAAATCTATACCCCTGACGAACTTATACAAGAACACATAGAGTTAAATGCTGAACCTTTTGAGGTTATTGAAGATATTGTTAATTCAATTGAAGATATTGCTTGGGCTCAACCTGACCTGTATTACGACAATATTAAAGATGATTTAGAATTTCAGTGGAATTACTTTAAAGAAATCATCAAACATAAATCCCGCTACCTTTTTTCATCAGCAGACAGCAGCCTTCCTAAAGCCTTGCAAATACTACAAGAGGTTGGTAAACTTATATCAAAATTAAATATAATCAGGATTATCCCGGCAGGAACAAAACTTTATCGTTGTAGACAACACGACTTCAAAACAAAAATTATAGATTTTAACGAAATCACTGCTCCCCCTAACAAAAAAGCAATTTATCCAAATAGGTTTAGTCCTTCAGGAATATCAATGTTTTATTCCGCTTTTGATGATGATACAGCAATTTTAGAAACAATAAGCAGGACAGATAAATACAAAAGGTATGTAACGATTGCGGAATTTGAAACCTTAGAAAATCAGGTTGTTGTTGATTTTAATAAGCTCCCAAAAATTCCAAGTATTTTCGGCATTAAGGACAAGAAACGATATTACCTTATTTTATTTCTATACTCATTTGTAAGGGATATAACGCAACAAATTATTAAGGATGGTAAAGAACATACCGAATACGTTCCAACTCAAGTTGTGACTGAATTTTTAAGGTATCCATTCAATAAAAATAGGAAGAATAAAATATCGGGGATTATTTATCCCTCATCGCAAAATAGAAATCATCAATCGGCAGTGTTTTTTTGGGATGACGAATTAAGTAGAGAAAAAGTAAAATTGAACACCTTAAAAAGAAAGAAAATTATTTAATGAAAATTGACAGTGAACATATTGTAAAGCAATCTGAAGAGTTTGCATTGAATATAGCCAAGCAAATTTCAAAAATAACAGTTAGACCGTTCTGTGAAATTTCCTTTCATTCATCGGAATATAGAGATAGGAAAACGCTCTCAAATTATTTGCATAAAATTCCTAAAAGCGACAATCCACTCATTTATATTATTCAGATTAAATCCCCGAAAATTTTAAGCACGCTGATTGATTATTTTGAAGATTTTCAATCAGCAAATAAGCTAAAAGTAAAGAATAAAGACCGTGTTAACCTTTCCCGGTACAACAAGACTTCATCAGATATATTATATGTTGGAAGCTCAACGACTGATTTCAAGACAAGAATTAAGAACCATCTTGGCACAGAAGGAAATCGGGTTTATAGTTTGCATTTATGCAAGTGGGACAATTGTTTAGAATACGATTTGAATATTTTTGCATACGAAGTCATTTCAGAAAGCAATGAAATTATTGAACGTTTCATTGTCGAAATTCTTGAACAGCAATTTTGGGATAAGTTAAGCCCGATATTTGGAAAACGAAGTGGTTTATAACCCAAAAAATAGATTAAACAACTGAATTAATGAAAACATTATACGTTATTGGTAATGGATTTGACATCCATCATAAATTAGACACAAGGTATCAAAGTTTTGCAAACTACTTGGCTGAAAATGATAGTGAGGTTTATGAACTCTTATTAAATTATTATGGACTTCCTGATATTACAAATCCTGAATTGACAGATGAAGAGTATGCGTTATGGTCAAGATTTGAGCAAGCCTTAGCTGACTTGGATTATTTATCGGTATTGGACGATAATTCCGACTTAATTGCTCGCCCTGGTGCTGAAGATTTTCGAGATAGAGATTGGCATAGTTATCAGATAGAGATGGAAGAAATCATTAAGGATTTAACGACCACTCTAATTAGCGACTTTAATAAGTTTATTCTTGAAGTCAAATACGAAAGTATTTCTGATGATGTGCTAATTGACTTAGAAGACGATAGCCATTTTTTAAATTTCAATTATACTAAAACACTACAGGAAAGCTACGGCATTCCCGAAGAACGAATAACCTATATTCATAACAGAGCAGATATAGACAATTGTACTCTTATTTTAGGACACGGAACTGACCCTGCAAATTTTGATGAGAAAGAAGAAGAACCGCCACAAGGATTAAGCGAAGAAGAATTATACGAATGGCGTGAGCAAAAGGCTGATGAATATGACTATTCTTATGAAAGTGCCAAACAAGAAATACTATCTTATTATACAAAGGCATTTAAAAATACGGCTTCAATTATCGAAAACAATATTGTTTTTTTTACCAATCTTACTGAAGTTGAAAAAGTTATTGTCTTAGGGCATTCTATTTCAGAAGTAGATTTAAAATATTTTGAGGTATTAAAAGCCAAACTAAATGAAAATGTAATTTGGAATGTTTCGTATTACAGTGAGCTTGAGAAGCAAGCACATAAAGAAACACTATTGCAACTTGGAATAAATAACAACAATATTGTCCAAATAAAAATTACAGATTTAAAAAAGCAATCTTAGTTATTAGTAAAGTATTCCTGTGCAAATTTTGCTATTCCCACACTAAAATATTTACCACCATTAGTAACAACCTCAATGGCTTTCTTAAAATCATACACATCGCTACCAATAAGCAAATAGCCCATAAAACCCATTTCCAAAAGAGATTTTACGACTTTTTCAGCATCAATATCACTATGCCCAATCAGTTTAATGATTGGGTATAGTGTCCTTAGTTCTTGAAGCTGTGCCAGCACATTCTTATCGTAAAAATCAAGGTCAATAATACAAATTTGGGGAAGTTCCTTTAATGCAGACAGTTGAGATATTCCGTCTTTAATGTCTTCCGAACGGAACAATACGTCAATTCCTGAAGTGACAAGGTCGTTATAGGCTAAATCAACTATTAGGCGTTTATCGTTGATAAATGCAATGCCGATTGCTTTAGGGGTATTTACAGTTTCCATACTACCAGTTTTAATGTTAGTGTAGCCCTGCACAAAAAAGAAAGCGCAGGCAACCACACTTACCGACATTGAGGCACTGGTATACCCGACAACGAATAAGCGAGCGCCCACGCCTATAACGTGAGCGTTCCTACTTATCTGTCCCGTTGTCTTAAAAATTACCAGTTTTCAATGTGGGACTTAAAGCAAAAACACTTTAAGTATTTCTATATTTTCAAAAGCAAAGATACTAAACTCGTTCTGATACGAAAGTATTAATCTGTACTAAAATTGGCTATTTGTTATTTGTATTATTGGAGATATAGTTCCGTTCCAGGATTGTCAGAATATCACTCTCCTTATAAATTATTTTGCCCCCTATCTGTATATAAGGCAGGATATTATCATCACGGTATTGCTGTAAAGTCCGTTTGCTGATATGGAGCAGTTTGCATATATCTTCGCCAGAAAGATAAATTTCTCCATTCATTACAGGACGATAGTTTTTCAATATACTTTCGATACGGTTTCTTAGCTGCGTTATCATCTCTTGATTAGCAACGATTTCTTCATTATCATTCGTGAATAAATCCATTTTCAACAGTATTGTATGGATGTCCGGCTTCGAGTAAAACCTGTACATCCGAGCGTTTATAATAATTCTTGCGGTTCAGTCTGGAAGAAGGCAATAACCCTTTATCTTTATAAGTCTGCAAAGTCCGCTTGGTAATATTCATCATTAGGCACACTTCTTGATTATCGAGCCATTTTTCTTTTTTGAAAATTGGCGTGTATTTTTTCGTAGCATTTTCGGTTAATTCCAAAAGTGCTTTTAGCTCATTTTTCATTCCCTCCAGTACGGACTTTTGTATTGCGATTACTTCCATTTTTTGCTCAATTTTGCTGTGGAAGTCGAATTTAAATAAGCTTGTCGCTGTGTTGAAAAATGTTGTAGTGTTTGGCTTTGAAAGGAAGTGTTTGACGGTTTACCGCCCTGTGCAAATAAAAAATCGGATAGCTTTTTGAACTATCCGATTTTCTTAATTATTTAAGTCCTGTTTTATAAGTGTTATCAAGTTTGTTGTGGATTATTGTTGCTACAACCAAAACTTCTGTCATTTGTGAAAGTTGGGTATCCTCCAATATTTTTGGATTATGCGCTTTTGGATTTCTGTACATAGAAAAAAATCCTTTACAGAAATTTCCAAAGCCTTTATGTTCACTTTCCTCACTTGGATTATTCAGAGTATTAAAAGCAAGCATAGGTCTTTTGTCTTTTCCCAATGCAAAACAATCATCAACTAAATCTGCTCCGTCTGAAGTATAGCCACTTTTTTGCCTAAGCCTTTCTGCGACACTTTTTGTAATTTCAAGTATAGCGTGAAAATAGTTTTCCTTCAGCCATTCAGCTTCACAGTAAGGCAAAATTTCTGAATGAACTCCAATACCGTGTACTTTTTCTTTGATTTTAAGTGACCTGCTTTTAGCTTCGGAAATGGTTTTAGCCCTATCAACTTGTCGGGGCTGTCCACTTTTATCTATTTCTATACCTTCATAAACGAGTTTTTCATTGAGAGTTGTTCTGTCTTTTTCAAATTCATCTTCGGAATTATACCTTTTGGGATTTAATAATCTAACAACAAATGCCAATACATTATTTCCACATCTGTCTTGTATTTGCCTTTCTTTTAAAGCATAGAACAATCTGTCTGTTTTGTTTGTACCATTTTGAGATTGGGAAATGCCAGCACCAGATAAATGTTCTGTAATTTTTGTATGTGTTAGCATATTTGAAATAATATCTGATATATTTCGTAGTGTTATGTCATCGAAGGATTTTGTCATTTTATAATTTTTCTCTTTTAAAACTACCTATATAGGCTTTTGTATCTCCACATTTTGTTGTTCTTTATCTTCTTTCTTCTCACGGGAATAAACCCAAAGCGACAATAACCCGAATATCATTAGTGCATAAGATATCCATTTACCAATCTTTTCAATCAATTTGATAAAAACCGAACTCTCATAAGATGAGAAACCCTCTGCTCCCATAGGGTTGCGTCTGTAAAACTTTCTCCGGTTAATCCAGTAACGAAGTCCCAAGCCTGCAACCAAAAATATTATTCCGCTAACCAATGATGCAACCATAACAAAAACACTTTATTTCTACTGTTTGAATTTACAAAAATATTTGTTTCAATCTGTAACGATGTGTATTAAATACGAAAACGGCTTACCTGTCAGATAAGCCGTTTTTTTTATGAAATGACCTGTAATTTTTAATCACTACTATTAAACTGGAAAGTTATCTGTTTTTCATTTCCAAAACCATCCGAAATCCAAACATCAAAAGATTGTGATACGGTAGATGTTGAAGTGTAATACAACCGGAACTGCTCCGTTGGCAATTGATATAGGTCATTGGGCTGATACGGCGGTTCATTGTAGTATTGCAACGTTCCCTGCCCATCAAACTGGAAATAGCGAAGGAAATACTGCGTATTGCTGTAATTGCCTGTACGCTGTATGGTAATGCGTATTTCTACGGTCTGCCCGTTGGCAACATCTTTAGGCACTGGCATTACATTGACCTCAAAAGGAAAATTGTTCTGTATTTCGAGTTCATCATCTTTGTTGCAAGATACCAACGTAACCGAAGCTGTTAGGATTGTCAGGAATACATACAACGGCAGTAGCCCTGTTCTGAATTTATTGAATATTGCTATCATTGTTTTACGTTTTAAAAGTTAAACTTTAATCCCACACCTGCGGATGGACGGAACTGTTCCAGATCCGTCCCCCACAAAACTTTTGTACGCCCTTGTAGGACTAATACAAAACGGTCGGACAGGTAGGTTTCAAAAATGAGGCGACCGCCTGCTCCGTAGATAAAATTATCTTCGCTCAATATTTTCGCACCGTCGTACAGCATCGCTTCGCCCCGGTTGATGGCTTCGTAACCGACCACACCTGTTACAGCGAAATTCAGCGTGATGTTCTTTCGGGCATCGCTCAACAGGAAGAAGCTGTAACCACCCTCTGCGGAATAGGTTTCCTGCGGTATGCGGAGGTCTTTATACTCGTGGTACTGGTGGGTATATTCCAACGCCCAAAGCTGATAGTTGCCGTTCTTACCGTTTACCGTCATTGCTGCGCTGATGTAGTAATCATTGCCAATCTTATCATTTGACATTACACCTGCACTTATTTCCAATCCTTTCTGCTTCGGCAGCATCCTTTGCGCCTGTGCAGCCGTAATGCCTATCAGGACAAGCAGCACGGTATAGATATACTTTTTCATTTTCTTGTTATTGCTTTAAAGGGTTATTAAAATTTCAGGTGCATATCGTCAATCAAACGGGCTTTGATTAAATCGGAATTTTCGACCTGCAATGTTTGATGCCTGCCGCCGTTCTTCTCAAAAATCTCAATCAATAGCACCTTGTCATCAGCAATGGTAAACTGGTCTAACAGGAACACGTTTTGTTCAGTCGATTTTCCGGCAATGCCGTCCAATGGCTTATAAGTTCTCAACGGCGTTAAAGGACGTTCCTGTACTACGGTGCGTTTCGCTACCTTTTTATCCACTACTTTGAAATTGATAAAATCAATCTCGAAAGGCACATTGGTACGGTTCCTTAATTCCGTATGGAAATAGTATTTGCCGTTGTGTATGTAAATGCCTTTCAGAATAAACTGAATGCCGAAACTCTTAGCCCCGATATGCTTTACTATGCGCTTATCTTTGTTGTAAATGGTTTCCAGTAACAAGCCCGCCAGTGAGGGCGAATTGTTGCCCAGTTCCTCAAAAAGCACATCGTTTCCTTTGGCTTTGTCCACTGCCTTTTGCATCGTGAGCAGGTCATAGCTCAATGCCTCCGGATAGGAACTGTAATACACGTTGAAGCTGTAAAAACGCCCGTCATTAGTAATAACTGAAAAATTGGTTTCCGGCTCAAAGTCCCTTACCGATGCTTTTACACGTAACACGTTTTCCGCATCTTCAGCCTTACCTGCAATCAGGTATTCGCTGCCCAAATCCACGTAACGAATGGCGGTCGGGAAAATCAGGTGCGACGTTTTATCGTAGGTAACTTCCATACGGTACGGTTCTATCTTGCCCAATGCAAGCGGTGTTTTTGCAGTTGCACTGTCCTGTGCATAAGTTGTAACGGCAAAGCCGAGTATCAGGGTAATAGCCCAAAAGGTTTTTAAATAATTTTTCATTGTTTTAATTATTTGAGTTCAACATTATTTTTTCGATACGAGGAAGACCTGATAGCCCGCTTTCAGCGTAACCTTTGGCGTTCGTACTTTCTTGGCGAAATAGCCCGAAATACCCTGTACTACGCCACGGCTTAGGTCTGCGGCAACCTGCTGTCCGGCATTCTGCGTAAGCATTACACTGGTTCCACCTGTTTGGCTCATATTACCCGCCATTTCGGTAAGGGCGTTCATTTCCGGCGAATACGGAACGTATAAGCCTTGCTGCCCGTCCAAATCGTAAATGGTTATATCTACCGGGATGATATTGCCCTCCAGTTCTACGGAGGTAACTTTTAATTGCAGCCTGCCGTTCTGAAATTTGGCATTAGCCGTTACAATCGTCCCTTTGGTGATGGTACGTTGCGGAGTTTTGGCAGGCTCTAACAGTCGTAAGCGCACACCCGTTTCGCCAACTACCGTTTGGGCTTCGTGTACACAGGCTTTGATACTGTTTTTAGGCTGTACTGCCTGTTCAATAGAACCTGCGGTATAGAACCCACGGTTTTTGGTTTGGCTCCAATCGGCTGCAAAGGCACTGTCTGACGGTTCACGGTATAGGGCTGAAACAATATTCTTTCTTGTTGGTATGAACGATACAAATTGCTCTTTTTGATTTGCACCCGCAGCACCCGGAGCAGCACCATTGGCAGGAGCAGCATTTCCGGCATTGTTGTTTTGCGGAAGATACTTTGCTGCCATTTCATAGGATTTCTCCATTAATTTGAGTTGGTCGTCAACGGTGGCCACAGGTGGCACATCTTTTTCCGACAACTTTGCTTTAAGTTCGTCCACTTGCTTACGCAATTCCATTGTTTCAGAATTATTGTCCTGATAGAATGAACCCAGTGTGCTTTGTGCATTCCGGTAACTGTTCAATGCAGGATTGCCTTGTCGCCCTGAAGTTCTGCCACTACCGCCTAAACCGTTGCTTTCGTTTTCTTCAGGTAAACTATCTTCATTGTCAGCAGATGCACTGTCTTCAGTATTCCAATAATCAGAAAGCGTGGTCAGCGCATTGCGCTTTTCCTGCTCTTTGCGTTCGAGCATTTCCTGCTCATACGCCTTGCTTTTATCGTCGGGCATTCCTGCTCCGGTAGCCTGCGGCACGGCATCGTTCAGTCCGATGTTCTCTACCGCCTTTTTATCTTCGGACGGTTTAAATATGAGGTACATACAGCCAAGAAATACCACACCCATCAAAAGGAATATGATTGGCTTTTTGAGCTTTTCTTTATTACTCTTTTTATTATCCGGCAGATTTGATGCTCCGTTTTGGTCTTCTCCCTCAACGATAAAGCTGACCCTTTTTTCATTTTCTTTCATAAATCTGATTTTTTAAAATTGTTGATACACTATCCTGCAACCTTGCAGGATTTTTACTTTTGAGAACAGGGTTTTCGATATGCTCTATGACCATACCGTTACCGGACTTTGAGGTATCGTACATCACTTTGCCAATGACTGCTACGGTAAGCAGCAGATAACCCACAAAGAAGTACAGCGTATATTGGTGCTGCTTGCGTAAGGGCAATGCCCGCCAACGGTCGTCCAACTTGTCAAAGTACCTGTCCATATTTGCTCTTAATTTTTTCATAGCCTTACTATTTTGTGTTATAGCTTGAAACGCTTAGGACTTTTACCCGCCTGTTGCTTCGGTGCATCATTTACCATTGCGACCGCTTCCGTTAATTTGGGTGCGGACATTACGGACAAGTTTGCTAGTTCCGATTTTTTGAGCAGTTGCCCAAAGCCGTCTTTCTTCGCTACCTCCATACGGCTCAATGAGAATTTGCCATTCAGGTACTTTACCCACATACTGCATTCTACACGGGGATTGTCATCGCCCGACCATTGCAGGTAGCCTGTCAGCAGTAAGTCCTGCTTAGGCAAAGTATCTGCACCTTTTTGGCAGTTTTCGAGGTATTCGCTGATGCTGTCTTTCAGCTTTCCGGCATACGCTCCCTGCGTATGGAAATACCCGTTATATCCTTTATCAGTAAGGATTTTTGCGAACGTGCTTAAATCTGATAATGCTTCCATAAGATTGTTTTTTTAGCGTTCGATAACCTCTATATCCTTATTTTCCACGACTGCAAATTTTTCAATATTGAAGCCCTGCGGATTATTGTCGGAACGAACGGAGTTGACGAGATAGCAGGAAGTAATCAGGTTTCGCCTGGTTACATTGCTTGACCGGATAATGAACTGTTTGGCATAGGTGCGCACTGCATACGGGTAATTGTCGAAGTTGCACACGACACTATCCACCTCTATGCGTTGCTGCACATTCCCTGAAATGATACGGCTGTAATAGCCCTTTTCCGACAAGTCTTTGTAGTAATCGAAAGCACTTTTATCGGCAAGGTTGAACGCACGTTTCATATTGCTTTCAATAGCGTTCTTGTCGGGAGCAAGCGTAAAGAACAGTTCGTGAAATCTCCTGACGTGTTCCCTTGCTTCTACGGGGCGGTTGATGCTCGCATCCTGCGATAAAGCAAGCATCAGGGATTTGCCATTATCCAGTACATAGATTTTTTGGCGTTGTTCTTCTGCAAAGCGGTAGGAACGCCATACGGCGTAACCTACCACGCTAATGCAGAGAACCGCAAACACAATGGCATATAATCTTATCTGCCTAAAGCTGTTTTCGATATTTCTTAGCGTTTTAAATTCCATTTTTTAGAATGATTAATGTTTATTTATTCATCAGTTTACCGCCGATGTTTCCAACTGTTGAGCCTGCGCCTGCTCCGGCGATGTTTCCGGCTTTCATTGCTGTGGAG
This sequence comes from Chryseobacterium sp. C3, assembly GCF_014218905.1. NCBI lineage: Bacteria > Pseudomonadati > Bacteroidota > Flavobacteriia > Flavobacteriales > Weeksellaceae > Chryseobacterium > Chryseobacterium sp. C3. The sequence continues at coordinate 67,545 of NZ_JACLCU010000004.1, forward strand.
TTTACATTGCGGGTAAAGTTTCCTGCGCCTCCGGCTTGGATTACCCAACCTGTTACGGTCGGGATAGTGAAGTACCCGATGATGCCGATAATCATAAAGATGATGTACACGGTATTGCTTGTATCAGGTATATAGGTGGGGTCGGCAAGCATTGCTATATCCCTTTCTAAAATGAGGGATTGTATTCTTGCCAACATTGAGCTGAACAAATCCGAAACGGGAAGCCACAGGTAAACGCTGACGTACCTCGTGAGCCATTGCGTGAGCGTGGACTGAAAGCCATCCCATACGGAAATAGCAAAGGCTATTGGTCCGAGTATGGACAGGACTATCAGGAAAAACGTTCGTATGGTATCAATGACCAAAGCCGCCGCCTGAAAGAGTATTTCCAATAGATTGCGAAACCAATCTTTTAAGGCTTTCTCTATCTTGTAGGCTTGCCTGTCCATATACATACCCGCCATCGTACCAATGTCGGAGGGCGACCATCCCAGTTCGTCCAGTTTTTTATCAAACTCTTCGTCTGATACCATATAGGCGGTTTCGGGGTTCCTGACCATTGCCTCGTATTCCAACTGGTCTTTCTGCTGTTGCAGCTTGTTGAGGTCAAGCACCTGGTCTTCGAGTATTTGGTGGGTTCCTACCACCACCGGGCTTAATACCGCATTTATGGTTCCCAGTACAATGGTTGGGAAGAACATAATACAAAGCCCCAAAGCAAACGGGCGCAGCAAAGGGAACATATCAATAGGTTCGGCACGGCTTAAAGCCTGCCAAACCTTTAATGCCACATAGAACAATGCTCCCAATCCCGCCAAACCCTTAGCAACTGCCGCCATATCGCCTGCAAGTGGCATCATATCATCATAAAGCGACCGCAGGAGTTCGTGAAGATTATCCCATTCCATAGTTTACCAGTATTTTTGGTTAGCAGTTCCGTAGAGTTCAAGCACTCTTTGGGCATCGTTTTTCTTTTTCGCTCTTAGGTAGCTTACAGAAATGTTTTTGTTGGTGTAGTAACGTACAAGGCTGTGGTAATCCTTTACCTCTTTGTACACACGGTCAATAACATCCATACGCTCTTTGTCATTGAGTGAAAGGTCTGTGGCGGTTATAATCTGCTTCAACTCTTTTAGCAGTTCGGTACTTTCATTAAGCAGTGCAGAATAACCGTTGCCGATAGCGACCAATTCCTGCGGTGTGAAATTTGGGTCGTTCATCATCTTGCCAAAATTCTGCACGTACATTTCGGACACATCCCCGACCAACAATACCGTTTGCTGCACCTTACGGGCATCTTTTACAAGGTTGTTGATGGCTTTCAGCTTGTCGTAGTATTCCTTGCCCTGCTCGTACACTTTCTTCACTTCGTTGAAGTTCTTTATCACGTTGCTTACGGTGGAAGAAGTCTGCACGATTTCGTTTGCAGAGTTGATAATGCCCGAAGCCAAATTAGCCGGGTCGGTTACAACCCACTGGGCTTTTGCTGACGGTGCTACGGCGAGCATCAGTGCCGTACACACCAGATACAATACTTTTTTCATTGTTTCTGAATTTTTAAATTGTTAATGACTATTGATTTGAATTGTCCCGCCTTTGCATTGCGATATGCTTAATGGCGAGTTCTACATTGCCGTCCAGTTCAGCAGCAAGCTGCATCACTTCCATTTTTTCGGTTTCTTCGGTCGTGTAGGCGAGGTATTCCTCCAAACTAACTTCGGTGGCATAGACTGCCGAGTGCGTACCACCTAAGCCAATCCAAACCTCTTTGTAAAGTCGGCTTGCATCGTTGTTCATATTGATGGAAAGTACCTGCCCTTTTTCTTTGTCAGTAAGCCCCAACATCGCCTGTATATCATCAAACTTGTTCATATACTTGCGTTGGTCAAGCAGGATTTTACAGTCGGAGTTGTTGATGATACTTTCCTTCACAATGGGCGACTGGATGATGTCGTCAACCTCCTGTGTTACGACAATCGCTTCTCCGAAGAATTTGCGGACGGTCTTAAACAAGTACTTGATGTATTCTGCCATCCCTTCTTTGGCTATTGCTTTCCAAGCCTCTTCTATCAGGATGAGCTTGCGAATACCTTTCAATCGGCGCATCTTGTTGATGAACACCTCCATAATGATGATGGTCACAATGGGAAAGAGGATTTTGTGGTCTTTAATCGCATCAATCTCAAACACGATAAAGCGTTTGGAAAGCAGGTCTAACTGCTTGTTGGAGTTCAGCAGGTAATCATATTCGCCACCCTTGTAATAGGGTTCGAGTACGTTCAGGAAGTTGGCAATGTCAAAGTCCTTTTCCCTGACCTGCTTTTCTTCCAGTACCTTGCGGTAGTCGCCTTTTACATACTCATAGAAACCGTTGAATGACGGATAAACATCTTCCGTTTTGATACGTTCGATATAACCGCTTACCGCATTGGAAAGGGCAACTTCTTCTGAACGGGTTGGCGGCTCATCGTCACGTTTCCATAAGGTCAGTATCAGGGTTTTGATACTTTCCCGCTTCTCAATGTCGAACACGCCATCATCGGTATAGAAAGGGTTAAAGGCAATCGGGTTATCTTCGGTATAAGTGAAGTAAACACCGTCTTCGCCTTTGGTCTTTCCTTTGATGAGTTCGCATAAGCCCTGATAGGAATTACCCGTATCTACCAACAGTACGTGTGCGCCCTGTTCGTAATACTGCCGTACCATATGGTTCGTGAAGAACGACTTGCCCGAACCCGATGGACCAAGTATAAACTTGTTCCGGTTCGTAATGATACCACGCTTCATAGGCAGGTCGGAAATATCCAAATGGATAGGCTTTCCTGTAAGCCTGTCAGCCATCTTGATACCGAACGGCGAGGGCGAATTGTGGTAGTTGGTTTCTTCCGTGAAGAAACACAACGCAGGTTCAATAAAAGTGTAAAAACTTTCCTCACTCGGAAAGTCGCCCGCATTGCCCGGCATTCCCGCCCAATACAATGTGGCTACGTCTGTTGTGTTGTGGCGAGGCTTGCATTCCATCAGTGCCAACGCACTACCGCAATCGTTCTTTAGCTGCTTCAGTTCCGCAGGGTCTTCCGACCAAGCCATAATGTTGAAGTGCGCACGTACAGAAGACAGCCCGAAGCTGTGGGCTTCGTTCAGGTACTTTTCTATCCACTCTTTGTTGATTTGATTGGCACGGCTGTACCTTGCGAGTGAGTGCATATTCCTTGCGGACTTCTCAAACTTTTGCAGGTTGTCTTCGCTGTTATCTAAGAAAATGTACTGATTGTAAATGTGGTTGCAGCTTAACAACAAGCCCACAGGTGCGGCGAATGACAGGCGGCAGTCACTACGGTCGGTAGATAGCTTTTCAAAACGGGTATCAGCCGATACCGTTCCGGGCAGGTCGTCCGTATCTGAAAGGGTATGCAGGCTTAACCTTTTGTTGCCGATGCGTACCTCTTCGTTTCCGAGTGCGATGTCCTGCATTGGTGTTCCGGCTCCCCTCGATAACGTGAGGTACTGTTCCAGTAATCCCTGTGTATCTTCTGTGCCGATGATTTCATCTTCGGTCAGTCGTTTCAGGGTTACAAAACCGCTATCGTTCACGATACGCTCAAACTGGGCGACCGCCTCCATAAAGCGTTGTATCGTTTCTTTATTCCTGATTTCCTTTGGTATCAGTGTGCCTTTGCAAAGCGAACTGAAGTTGCTTTGCATCCGCATTCTTTCCTTAGTAGTCTTCGTTAAGAATAGGTAACAATAGTGGTTCAGGAACGGTCGCTCGTTGAAATGGCGTTGATAAGACTTCGATAAAAAACTTTGGTCTTCGATTGCCAAATCGGGCGCATAGCTTTCCTTGATGTACCAATCCTGTTTGTGAATGACCGTAAAATCAGGCAGAGTTTTGATAGCCTTGTGCCAGGCGGAGTGAATGGCTTCGTATTCCGCAGAAGCTACTGTGAACAGTTCCGGCAAACGCACTTCAAAGCAGGCGGTAATGTCCGCATCTTTGGAAAGGATGCAGTTGTACTCTACTGCCAACAACGGAAATTTAATTTCCAGTGTGGTGGTCTTTGCTACATTTCTCATACGGCATTCTGTTTAGGCGTGAATTTTAAATAGCGGTGTACAGGCTTGCGGCAGATGATGTAGCGGGGATGCCTTTTATTGGCTGCGATTTTCATCAATCCGTGTTCGCCGTATTTTCGGTTCAGCGAAAAGGTTTGCCATACAATGAGCGAAGCTCCGCCTGCTCCGAGAAACAGGCAGAAGTAAGAGTTTATGCCTGCCATATACAGTATCATCACGAGGATAAGTGTACCGAGCAGCCCGCCTGCGAAAATGAAGAGGTACTGTGCTTTCAGTCCTTTAAATTCCACCGTTCTGCCGATCCCTTTGTTGATGTTGTAATTCATAAGGCAAAGTATTAAAGGAAGAATGAACGCAGGATAGTTGCAGCTACAATCAAGAAGATACACGCACCAAACCACGAAGCTGCGGTCTTGCTCGTGTCGGGGTCGCCGGAACTGAACTTGTTGTACACTTTAACGCCCCCGATTAACCCGACTACCGCACCGATGGCGTAGATTAATTGCGTTGCGGGGTCGAAATAAGAGGTTACCATTTGGGTAGCCTCGTTGATACCCGCCGAGCCGTTTCCCTGTGCGAACGCACCAATTCCTGACAGCATCGCCACGGCTGCCAGCAAAACTTTTTTTCTTTGTTTTTCCATAATTGAAACACATTAATTTGTTACTGTTTATCCCGCACCTTGCGAGCTTTCGGGACAAATGTCTTATGGAAAAAGAGGCGTTACCGTAAAGTGGCAGTCAGAGGAAGTGTTTGGCTGTGAGTGGCTTTGTTGATGCGGACTTCCAGAACGGAAGTACAAATGATGGGATGCTTTTATTACAATTTACAGTTGGTTCAATGCAACTTTTAAATTACATTTGCATATTCATAATAAAGTCAATTTTAATCCTTTTTGAGATGAAAATATCAGGCAGACATATTGGAGAAATGCTGAAGGAAGCCAGAGAAAAAAGACAGCTAACTCAAGAACAATTAGCCCAAAAAGTGGGTAAGAAAAGGAGTTACATTTCTAAGGTTGAAACTGATTATGGCAATAATATCAAACTTCAAACCCTTAAAGAGATAGTAGAAAAGGGATTTGACGGTACGGTTAAAATTAACTTGGAACTCTGATTTGTATATGGATAAATTATTGAAGAACGCTTTTAAAATGCAAATTCAATCCAAAGAAGGATTTGAGTTCGAAGAATTTATTGATGAACTGTTTCTTTTGAAATATGGCGTTGATAACTATACGCCAATCAGAAGGAATAAGGATAAAGGCAATGACGGTACTATTTTACCCGAACAAAAAATATTGGCTTGTTACGCACCAAGAAAATATAACAAAACTGATTTTGAAACAAAAGTTTTAGGAGGAGCAAAAAAAGAAGGAGATTTTGAAAAATATCAGAAAAACTGGAAAGACAAATTTGCAAATTGGGAAATGTATGTAAATCACGAGGTATCACCAGAGCAATTTACCTTAATTCAGTCTTTGGATGGCAATACTTCGATAAGGGGCATAGACCAAATCCTTTCTATTGTTGATGAACTTGTATCAAGTAAAAAAAGAAAACTCGCCGCCTATTTGGGGATTGAAAACTTTTTTATACAGGACTATATTCAGGAAATCATCAATGATTTATTGAACGCTTCAAACGAAGAAGATAAGGCTCTGCATTTCGACAGGAAAACATTGGTTCCTCCCCAAAGGAAAATCGAACTCAACTTTGAGCAGGAAGATTGGGACGGGATGAACTCGGAAATGGTATTGGTTATGGCGGAGTTTAATACGATTACTAATATACTTTCGGGTTATAATGATGATGAGATTAATACCCTAAAAAGAAGGGTTATAAATGATTACAATAAACTTTCAGGAAATTTCAAGGAGAGATTATATAATCTGACCGACCAATATACAACGGCATATGGAAACATTAAAGATGATGAATATGTAAAATGCGTAAAATCTATATTGCTGTATATGTTTGAACAGTGTTTAATAGGCAGAAAAACAGAAAATGAACTATGATATTACCGCAGCCCGAAAGCAATCTTAAAACCAACCTTATGGTATTGGGAGCAGATATTATAAGTATTATGGATAGTTCCCCTTTTAAAAACAAATACGTCATCGTAGATGATATAATGAATAAGTTTTTAAACAGGGACAAAGACAGAACACCCGACCTTTTCCTGTATGCTTTAACCTTTTTGCATACGATTGGCAGTATTGAGAAAAAAGGCTATAAAATTAAATTGGTAAAGAAAGAAAACCAAGAAGAAAATCAAACAAGTTTATTTGACAATGTTAATTAGAATATATTCAGAAACCAACTTAATAGATGCTGTTCCATTTCACAATGGAATAAACATCATATTAGGTAAATATTCAGAAGATAAAGAAGCCAGAGGAATTAATGGTATTGGTAAGTCTACGTTAGTAAGGCTTGTTGATTTTACTTTATTAAGCGGTAAGGCAGAAAAAAGATTTAGTCAAAAAAAATATGACTTTCTAAGAGATGAAGAACATACGATTACTTTAGAATTTGAAATACAGGGACAAAAGTATTTCATTAAAAGAAGCTTTGCTGATACCAAGAAAATCTTTTTCGGTAAACGAGCTGATGCGCTTGATGAATATGAAAAATCAGAAATGCCCAAGGTTATGGAAGGGATATTTTTCCCAATTGAAAATAACGAAGTGTTCTTTGAGGGAAAGAGATATGGAACATTAATGGAGTTTTTTGTTAAGGATGATTTGCAAAGCCAGCAAAGAGCTGACCCTTTAAATTTTGTTTCATATAACGCTAATGCAAGAGAAAAGGCATTGTATAATTTTTATTTGTTAAATCTCCCGACAAAAACACTTTTAAAATATAACGAGGTTTCTTCTGAATACGAAAGGTATAATAACACTGTGAAATCATTGTCTGAAAAAGTCAAAGCAGATACAGGTAAAGACATTCAGGAGTTTAGAACCGAGCGTTTAAAAATTGAAAAAGATATTATAGCACTCGAAAATAGTCTGAAGGAGTATAATTTTCTTGCCAATCACAAAGAGATAGAGCAAAAACTAAATCAGGTTATATCTGAAATTAATGAGCAATCTATAATCTATCACGGTACAAACCGTAAATTAGAAAAACTTAAATCCTCGTACAATGATGTAGCCTCCATCGACCTGGACAAAATTCGTAAACTCTACAATGAAACTGTTGCGACTTTTGGAAACTTTGTAAAAAGAAGTTTGGATGAAGTTATTGATTTTAAGAAACAACTTTTAGCTAATAGGAATAAATATCTATTGGAAGAAGAAAAGAAGTTACAATCATCAATAGACCTAAGTCTAAAACAACTTGAAAAATTAGAGAAGAACAGAAGCCAATTATTTTCCTTGTTAAAAGAAAGAGGAGCATTGGATAGAATTGAAAGTACCTATGAAAGATTAGTGAATGAAAAAACACTTTTAGAACGAAACACTTCCATTGTTAGAGAAATTGATGAAATCGAAGAAATATTAGGGAACTCTAATATTGTTATTGCTGAATTAAAAAGAGATATTGTTAGTGAGTTAAATAAGCATCAAACCTATCTTGATGAGTTGAGATTATTATTTCAGCAAATTCTTGAAAATGCTATTTATTTGGATGAAGAATTTGATAATTCTTACTTCAATATCACGTTAAACTCTACTTCGCCAAGAAACCAGTTGCCTTTTAAAATCAGTTTGGAAATTCCCAAAGCAGATGCTTTAGGACAAGAGCGTTTAAAAATTGTATCGTATGATTTAATGGTATTCTTAAAAAGCAGGATTGACAAACGGAATATTCCGGATTTTCTTGTACACGATGGTGTATTTCACGCTATATCTTACAAAACAATATCCAATGTCTTGAACTATATGTATCACAAATCAAACGAACTGCATAACTTTCAATATATCCTTACTTTCAATGAAGATGAAATTGATTTAAACGGGGATGAAAATAAGTTTGGCAAGTTTGATTTTGACTGGTCTAAACAAGTAATTGCTGAATTTTCAGATACCGAACAGAAAACAATTTTTAAACGTTTTTTTTAGATGGCGAATTATCAATTACCCCCTTTAAAAGATGAAAGGTTATTTGAGGAACTCACTTGTGATTTATTCAATTTTGTAGAGAATACCTCTTCATATATGAATACAGACTTTCAGACTTTTGGCGTGAAAGGACAAAATCAGAAAGGTATTGACATCTTTTCTTCTAAAAGCAAAACGGTAATTCAGTGCAAATTGAAAAGCATTGGCAGAAAAGACGAAACTATCAGGAAAAATCTAATTCAGGATATAAATGCAGACTTAGAAAAAGCAAGGGATTTAGCAATTGATTTTGACAAATTTGTTTTTGCTTCTACATTTCGCGACGATGCTCAAATACAGGAATACCTAAATCAAATTAAAAGAGAACAAGGACTGCCATTTCATTTGTATTATTGGGGATGGGATACCATAACAAAATATATTGAGCAATCAGAGGCTTTACTGCATAAATATTTTCCAAAGTTTGTAAAAAAGTCTAAGCCTGTAAAGCCAAAAATTGAATTACCGGACGGAGCATTGGGAAAAGAGCTTCCCAAGAAAAACTATATTGACTATTTAAAAAAACGCTATGGCGATTGGAAACAGATTGAATTAAATAAAAAAGGAGAAAAATTTAATTGGGCTGCTTTCACCATTTCATTATCCAAAAGATATAAAGCATCAGGTATGAATTATATTGATGTTCGACACTTTGATGATTTGGCATCATATCTAAAAAGCAGGATTGATGGTACAATAATGGGAAAAGTGAACAAGTCTAAAGGAATAAAAAACTATTCTGTGTTTGAAGAGTTCTCGGAAACTGAAATATAAAAAGACAAAGGGAAGTCTAAACAAACTCCCCAATGTCAAAATTCCCCAAATCATTTTTCCGCAAAGTGGAAGAACTGTCGTCCGTTTCAGTGGAGAGTGTGCTATCCAAAAGCTCGGCAATTTTTCGGGAAGCACCCTCAATGGAATTTTCCAGTAGGCTGAATAATTCGGTTCCCTGTAATTTCTGAACTATGGCTACCGCTGTTTCCTTTTGAGCCTGTTCCAAATTTTCTTTTTGGAGCAATGCCCCTACGGAGCTTAGTTCGTCGTAGGTAACCCCTTGGGCAAAACCGTTATCGCCACCGGATATTCCGTACCTGTTCCACTCTTCTTCCTCTTCTTCCAAATCAGGCATATTGCTGAAAACTTCGTCCAGTTCTTCCTGCGGAATTTGAATGCTGACGTTTTCGTTTTCGTCGTATTCAATGTCTAAATTATCAGGGTTTATCTCCTGTTCCGTTATTTGGCTTTCATTGGCAGTGTTTGGCACTGAAAGGCTTCTTACTGGCTTGGGTTGCCCCATAATATCGGGCAGGTTCGGGTTAACTTTTTCCTGTTTGGACTTTTGCTCCGACCTTTTATGAATGACAATCTTATCCTGCAAAAGCAGGGCAATGACTATCAGCAGGCAAATCACAATTACTATTTCCATAATCAGATGCTTTAAAAAATGGGTTTAAACTTTTCGTTGAAATCATCGGTAATGGCTTTTTCAAACATTTCAAAATGATGTTCCAGTATGTTATCGAGATAGGCATACAGGGGTATAGCATCTTTACCGATTACCTGTACAATACGGGATAGCCGTTCGTGGTATTCCTGCCGGATATAGATACTTTTATCGCCCCGCTTTGTCATCGAATGGGTTTTCAAAAAGTGTTCGCCGTAGCTTCCGTCAAGGCTCTTCTTGGTACGGTTTCTTTCCCTTTGTACAGGTTTGCTTTGTGGTAATTCATCCTGCCTTACCTCGTTTTGTATTTCTTCCTTTTCCTGCTCTTCGGCAGGTTCAGGCGGTAGCTGCAAACCGTCCTTTTTAACGCCGTCTACCATCAGGTTCATCATCAGCTCTTCGTTAATGTCCGGCGTAACTTTACGTTTATTATCTTTTTCCATAGCACTACGATTGAATGATGTTTAAAAATTCGCTGATGAACAAGTCTAACTGGCAGGCTTTCATCAAACGCTCATCGGGTGGCATTATCGTAGAACGGAAAACTGTTTTGCTGTCCACTTCACTTTCCTTGCGAAAACGGGTGCTGTTCTTGATTTGGCTTTGCATCAGGCTTAACCCCAGTTGCCCGATAAGCTGATTATACACGTCATATAAGGGCGTGCTTTCCCTGCCGTCCACCTGGTTCCAAAACAGGTTAATGCTTTGTATGGAAGTTTCGCCTTTTTTCATAATTACATCCTGTAAAAGCTGTGTGAAGATGAGCGTACTTTCCATTACCACACGGTCTGCCGTGATGGGCGTGAAAATGTGGTGCATACCTGCCAATGCTTTCAGAATTCCGGGCGTGTTCACGGTTCCGGGCAGGTCGAAGAACAGCACATCAAGCGGAACAGGGGAAGTGTTTACAAATTCGTGCGCCGCATCGAGTACGCTATCCGCTTTGTGCTGCATAATGGGATAGGCTTTTTTATTGATGGTGGTAAACTGCTTATATGCCAGTTTTTTCAACGCCTCATTTTCCATTACCATTGCCAAATCACGGGTTTTCATTTTCATCAGGCTGTGCTGCGGAAAATCCGCATCAAAAACGGCTACGTTGTAGCCCAACCGATAGTGCATCGTACTGGCGACAAGCGTGGTAAATGTGCTTTTGCCAACACCGCCTTTTTGAGAAGAAAAAGCGACAAACAGAGGTTTCTTTCTTGTGTCCATATTTTTAAAATTTAAAGTTTACATCTTACTGTTTTCAGTCTTGCAGGCTTTCAGCCGTGCAGTCCTGATTTCGTGCTGTCTTTCTTGCAGGATAGCTATCAGGCTTGCCTGCGGGAATTGCTGATTGCCTGCTTTCCTGCTGTACAGCAGCAATGCTTTCATTCAGGCATCCTATCAGGCGTGATTGCGTTCTTGCATTCGTTCCGTCCGTCATTCTATCCATCACGCAGGCTTGATTGTCTGATAGCAGGCTGTCACGCTTTCCGTCATTCCTGCGCTCTTGGTTTCTTGCATTCCTGCAATCTTGCAGGCAGGATAACCTGCCATCTTGAATGTATGCCGTCTGCTCGTCCTGAAGCACGGGCTGCCTGCCTGCCTGCCTGCCTGTCAACATTCAGAGGCAAAGAACTCATCAAATTCAATCGGCTGTATAGCGGTGGCAGTGTTTGGCGTTCAGAGGCAGCATTTGGCACTGTGTCACAGTGCAACGCTATCGTAAACAGGGCTTTACTTTGTATTGTGATTTTTATTAACGGATTTATGCAAAAGTCTTTTGACATATCAGGGGGTAACGGGAACGGCAACGAGCCGTTTTTCCCTGTTACATTCAATCCGTCCCGCAGGGCGGATTTTTGTGTTCACCGGAACACGGCAAGTTGTGTTTTGAGCATCTCGGAATGATTTCCGATGCTCAAAACAACTTGCCCTTTGCAGGGGGCAGAAAACACCTTCCAAAGTCAGGGTTTTGTATGGATTTTAAAATGGATTAGTGATGAACGATAACAACAAAAAGCAATTGAAAAAGACCGGACGTCGCCCCAAAGAAGACCCGGCGACCATCCGCTATACGATTTCCTTTAACGAGCAGGAACACGCCCATTTTCTTGCCCTGTTTGATAAATCAGGTATGCAGGTAAAGGCTCATTTCATAACGTCCTGAATCTTTGACAAGACCATAAAAACCATTCAGATTGACAAGGGAACGGTTGATTTTTATATGCGGCTGACCTCTTTTCACAGCCAGTTCCGTTCCATAGGTGTGAACTATAACCAAATTGTAAAGCTGCTGTACAAGAATTTTTCCGAGAAAAAAGCCGCAGCGTTCCTGTATAAACTGGAGAAACAGACGGCTGAAATGGCAATGCTGTGTCAGAAAATCATTCAGCTTACTGAAAAATTTGAGGAAGAATACCTAAAAAAATAATGTAGAAGTGATAGCAAAAATTGGAAGAAGTGCAAATTTATACGGAGCGTTGGCGTACAATCAGCTTAAAGTGGAGAATGAAAACGGGCAGATTTTGTTTGCCAATAAGATGATTGAAACCGCAAGCGGTCATTATTCCGTGGCACAATTAGCCCAGTCTTTTGCACCTTACCTGATAGCCAACCGCAATACCGAGAAACACACGCTGCATATTTCGCTAAATCCTGACCCGAACGATAAGGTAAGCGATGATAAGTTTAGGGAAATGGCAGAACAGTATATGCGGGAAATGGGTTACGGCGAACAGCCTTTTGTAGTCTTCAAACATACCGATATTGACCGCAGCCATATACACATTGTATCGGTTTGCGTGGACGAGCAGGGCAAAAAGATTTCGGACAAGTTCGAGAAAATGCGTTCTATGAATGTATGCCGTGAGTTGGAAAAAAAACACGGATTGATACCCGCAACAGATAAGGAGCATCGGCAGAACGACAAGGTTTTCCGTCCGGTAAATTACAAAGCTGGAGATGTGAAAAGTCAAATCGCTTCAGTAGTTCGCCACTTACCAAATTACTATAAATTTCAGACTTTGGGCGAATACAATGCCCTGCTTTCCCTGTTCAATATTACCACCGAAAAGGTAGAGGACGAATTGCAGGGGCAGCTACGGCAGGGTTTATTGTACATTCCTTTAAACGGGAAAGGCGAAAGAGCCGGGCATCCTTTCAAGGCTTCGTTGTTTGGTAAAGATGCTGGTCTTCCGGCTTTGGAACTGCATTTTGCGAAATGCAAAACGGATTTAAAAGATAGTCCAACCAAACAGACCTTACAATCAGCCGTTACCATTGCCCTGAAATCAACAACTGATGAATTGGGCTTTAAGAAGCAATTAGCGGAGCAGGGCATTAACGTAGTCGTGCGCCGGAATGACACAGGGCGTATTTATGGTATCACATTTATAGACCATAATTCCAAAGCAGTTTGGAACGGTTCACGCTTGGCAACAGAACTTTCTGCCAACACTTTTAATGATTATTGGAACAATAACATTAAACCGGATATTATAGAACCTGTCGCTTTACACCCCAAACTATCCACATCAAATGATGCGGATCTTCCTGCGGAAGAACCACACCATTTGTTCGACTTTTTAACTACTGACAAGCACGAAGACGGTTTGATTGAAGCATTGGGCGGTTTACTGCCCGAAGCCCAGGGCGATGATTACGAAGAACAAGACTTTGTCAATAAAATGAAGAAGAAGCGCAAACGCCAAAGAGGTCAGAAATAATATTTAGCCAAACACTGCCACACAACGCCACTGGCTGCCACATTCTTAGAGCCACTCCGTAGAGCCTTTAAATTCACGCCCGAACATTAAAACTTAAAATAATGCAGGGAGAAGACGATTTAAGAGGGCTTGCCAAGATAATGGCTTTTATGCGGGCAGTCAGTATTCTTTTGGTGCTGATGCACCTTTATTGGTTCTGCTACGGTTTCTTTTTAGAACGTGGTTGGACGTTGGAAGTAATCAACAAGATATTAGTCAATTTCGACCGGACGGCGGGTTTGTTTTCACATACCCTTTACACCAAAGCATTCGCTTTGGTTTTACTGGCTTTAAGTTGCTTAGGAACAAAGGGCGTAAAAAATGAGAAAATAACCTGGTCTAAAATTTACGTGGCGTTGGGCGTTGGCTTTGTGCTGTTCTTTCTAAACACACCGTTGCTAAAGTTATTTCCGGCAACAGGCACAATCCTATATATCCTTACTATCTCATTAGGCTATATCGCTTTGCTGATGGCAGGTGTATGGATGAGCCGCTTGCTCCGCACTAATCTGATGGACGATGTTTTCAATAACGAGAACGAGAGCTTTCAACAGGAAACCAAGCTGATGGAAAACGAGTATTCCGTCAACCTGCCCACCAAATTTTACTACAAAGGCAAATGGAACAACGGTTGGATAAACATTGTAAATCCTTTCAGGGCATCAATCGTGTTGGGTACTCCGGGTTCAGGTAAATCTTATGCAATCGTAAATAACTACATCAAGCAGCAGATAGAGAAAGGCTTTAGTATGTACATTTACGATTTCAAGTTTGATGACCTTTCAACCATTGCCTACAATCATCTACTGAAGCACAGGGACAAGTACAAAGTTCAGCCGAAATTTTACGTGATAAATTTCGACGACCCACGCAAGAGCCACCGTTGCAATCCACTCAATCCCGATTTTATGACGGACATTTCTGATGCCTACGAAGCGGCTTACACCATAATGCTGAACCTCAACAGGTCGTGGATACAGAAGCAAGGGGATTTTTTCGTGGAAAGCCCAATCATTCTTTTAGCTGCCATTATTTGGTATCTGAAAATCTACGAAGATGGTAAGTATTGTACGTTCCCACACGCCATTGAATTACTGAACAAAAAGTATTCGGACGTATTCACGATTTTAACCTCGTACCCTGATTTGGAAAATTATTTATCGCCCTTTATGGATGCTTGGCAAGGTGGAGCGCAAGACCAATTACAGGGACAGATTGCATCGGCAAAAATTCCTTTGTCAAGAATGATTAGTCCACAGTTATATTGGGTAATGACTGGCGATGATTTTTCATTGGACATCAACAATCCTAAAGAACCAAAAATTTTGTGCGTGGGTAATAATCCCGACCGTCAAAATATCTACTCCGCAGCTTTGGGCTTGTACAATTCAAGGATTGTAAAGCTGATTAATAAAAAGGGACAGCTTAAAAGTTCCGTTATCATAGATGAGTTGCCTACGATTTATTTCAGGGGGCTGGATAATCTTATAGCAACGGCGAGAAGTAATAAGGTGGCGGTATGCCTAGGATTTCAGGATTTTTCGCAATTAACAAGGGATTACGGCGACAAAGAGAGTAAGGTAATACAAAATACAGTCGGTAATATATTCAGTGGTCAAGTGGTTGGCGAAACAGCAAAGAGCCTATCGGAACGCTTCGGTAAGGTATTGCAGAAACGCCAAAGTATGACGATTAACCGCAATGATAAATCAACTTCTATTTCCACACAGTTAGACAGCCTTATTCCAGCTTCCAAAATTTCAACGCTTACACAGGGTATGTTCGTGGGTTCTGTATCGGATAACTTTGATGAACGTATCGAGCAAAAGATATTTCACGCCGAAATTGTGGTGGATAATGAAAAGGTAGCAGCAGAAAGCAAAGCCTATCAGCAAATACCGCAAATCTTATCTTTTGTGAATGAGCAGAGCGAGGATAAGATGAAGCAGGAAATTGAAAGTAATTATAAACAAATAAAAGCAGACATCCTGAATATTGTTTCAAGTGAAATGGAGCGCATCAAGAATGACCCGAACTTACAGCATTTGGTACAGAAAGAATGATTATACTAAATATTTTTGTGATGTCTCTGTTAATATATTGTTAGAAGAATTGAAAGAAACGGCACCATTACATCAACATATAAAATACCAAATTTTAATACTTATATTTTAGCATTTGCTTAAATAAGAAAATTAGCTATATTTGCATTATGGATAATACTTCTTGCATAAGACAACAGGCTGACATTAAACAAATCAATCGCTGTAAAGAACGAGTTTCAGAACTCCACGGCTCGTTTGACTATTTGTCGAACGGACTTGAGTTGACGGGAAACAATGTAAGACTGAAAATTCTGTTTCTTCTTTTTGAAGAAAAACGACTTTGTGTTTGTGATTTAAGCGATATTCTTGGTATGACAATTTCAGCAATTTCTCAGCACTTGAGAAAACTCAAAGACCGAAAGCTTATTGAAACCGAAAGAGAAGCGCAAACCATTTTTTACTCGTTGACGAAAGAGTATGAAAAAATGTTGGAACCATTTTTTAAAATACTTGACGACAACAAAATTTTAGAAACAATATGAAAACGGACAACAAACTAATCGGGACTGGACTTTTGACAGCAATTGTAGCTTCATTGTGTTGCATTACACCTATTTTAGCTCTCATAGCAGGGACGAGCGGACTTGCTTCAAACTTTTCCTGGCTCGAACCTTTCCGACCATATTTTATCGGTTTAACAATTTTAGTAATTGGTTTTGCTTGGTATCAAAAGTTGAAACCGCAAAAGAAAATTGACTGTAAATGTGAAACAACTGAAAAAATAAATTTTATGCAAACAAAATCATTTTTAGGAATTATTACCCTTGTGGTGGCTTTACTTTTATCATTTCCAATTTACGCTCACATCTTTTTTCCAAAGCCCGAAAACAAAACAATTATTACCCAAAGTTCCAAAATTCAGAAAGTTGAGTTTACAATTAAAGGAATGACTTGTTCAGGTTGTGAACATCATATTAAAACAGAGGTTAGCAAACTAAAAGGAATTATCGAAGTTGTCGTTTCCTATGAGAAAGGCAACGCTATTGTCAAGTTTGATAATAAGCAAACCCGTATTGCTGAAATCGAAAAAGCTATCAATTCGACAGGTTATAAATCACTAGAAAGTAAAGTTATATCATAATGGAAATTAAATTACAATCAATAATAACTTGCCCAAAATGTGGGCACAAAAAAGAGGAAACAATGCCAGTTGATGCTTGTCAGTATTTTTATGAATGTGAAAATTGCAAAACAAGGTTAAAACCACTACAAGGCGACTGCTGTGTGTATTGTAGCTATGCCAGTGTTCCTTGTCCACCAATACAACAGGATAAAAAATGTTGCTAAATAGAACGCATTTTATAGAAATCACATAAAAAATCGGTAGGTTTTACTAATTATTTGTAAACACTTATAAAAATAACTTATGCTATCAACAGAAAAAACATTATCAGAGGTAATTGAAATATTAAGACTAAGAGGTTATACCGAAGATTTTAACCTATTGGAAGAAAATATCTCATACAAAATAGGAGGCGAAAAGGTCAATTTAAGTGACATAGTTATTGATAAAATTTATCGTTTTACAGGACTGAATGACTTGGAAGATGAAGCTATCTTGTATGCGATGAGAAACCAAAAAGACGGAGCAAAAGGGATTTTCGTAAATGGCTATGGCACGTACTCCGACAGTGTATCGAACAGCATCATAGAGCAAATAGCAGTTAACGAAGATGACAAGGATGATTGGACAATAGAAATTTGAATTAGAATGACTGAATTAGAAAATGTTTTACAACAAAGAAATATAAAACCTACCGCAATGCGCTTGTTGGTGGCAGAAAAATTGATGCAGCAACAATACGCCATCAGTCATAAAGAATTGGCAGAACAGTTCGAAAATGCAGATAATGTCACTTTGTTTAGAACTTTAAAAACATTTTTAGAGCACAAACTTATCCATACAATCGATGATGGAACGGGTGTTGTAAAATATGCACTTTGCCAATCCGGCTGCAGTTGTAATCCTTCGGAGCAGCACACGCATTTCCATTGCTCACAATGCAAACGAACTTTTTGCCTTACAGATGCAGAAATTCCCAACATCAATATTCCTCTAAACTTCAAATTAGAAGGTATCAATTTGGTGCTTAAAGGAAGGTGTGACAGATGCAATTAAAATAATCTGAAACTTTGCAATCCGATTGCACAAATTATTTTTCTATATTTGTACCCTAATGAAATGGTTTCTCACAATATGGACTTTTTACCTGATGGTACTCGCAGCGTTGCCTTGCAGCGATGCAAGCAATCAGTGTGAAGATACCGTTCCTAAATTTGAAACCGCCCAATCTCACGACCATAACCAGGATAGCGACGACAATTGTAGTCCTTTTTGCTATTGCAGTTGTTGCAGTGTAAGCATCGGGTCTTTTAATTTCAAGCCTTTTGAAATCAAGCAACCTAAACTTGCTTTCGTTACTAAAAAAATCACAATCCGTGATTACACCTTAATTTCCCGCTACCAAGGAAATATCTGGAACCCACCCAAGTTTAATGTTTAATTTTTACAGATTTTCCAAATGCTGTTGATGGCTGATGTTTAGCCTTAACTGATGATGCTCCTGTCATTCATTTTATAATGATATGTGCAATCCATTTAAGTTTTCCTGTTTGTTTCAGATAAATCCATAAAGCTTTTGCTTTTGTGATAATAGGCAAATAGTACGTTTTCCATTCCATAGACATTCATAAATCTGTTGGCTGCTTACCACAAGTGGCAAGTATATTTTTTGTAAAATATTAAACAGAAATACGTGTTAGATAACATTATAAAATTCAGTATCAAGAACAAGCTTGTCGTTGGTATAATGACCTTGTTGCTCATTATTTGGGGAGTGTGGAGCGCCACAAAATTACCCATTGATGCCGTACCCGATATTACTAATAATCAGGTACAAATAATTACGGTTTGTCCCACATTGGCGGGGCAAGAAGTAGAACAATTAGTAACTTTTCCTATTGAACAAAGTATTGCCAATATTCCAGATTTAGAAGAAACACGGAGCATTTCGAGGTTTGGTTTGTCGGTAATTACGGTTGTATTTAAAGACAATGTAGATATTTATTTTGCCCGGCAATTAATCAATGAAAAATTAAAAGAAGCCGAAGAGAAAATCCCGAAAGGAATTGGTACGCCGGAACTGGCTCCCGTAAGTACAGGTTTGGGCGAAGTGTATCAATACATCATCCATCCCAAAAAAGGAAGCGAGAAAAAATACGATGCCAAAGAATTGCGCACAATGCAGGATTGGATTGTAGCCCGACAATTGTACGGAACACCAGGAATTGCCGAAGTCAATAGCTTCGGTGGCGAGCTGAAACAATATGAAGTAGCCGTGAACCCGAACCGCCTTAGAGCAATGGGTGTAAGTGTTACTGATATTTTTACGGCATTAGAAAAAAACAATCAAAATACAGGCGGTGCCTACATTGATAAAAAACCAAATGCTTATTTCATTCGTGGAATTGGCTTGGTTACTTCTTTAGATGATGTAAAAAATATCAGTGTAAAAAATGACGGTGGCAGTATTCCTATTTTTATTAAAGATGTAGCCGATGTAAGATTTGGAAGTGCGGTAAGATATGGCGCAATGACTTATAACGGCGAAGTAGATGCAGTGGGCGGTGTGGTAATGATGCTGAAAGGCGAAAACAGTAACGAGGTTGTCAATCGTATCAAAGAAAAACTACCCGTTATTCAAAAATCTTTACCCGATGATATTATCATTGAACCTTATTTAGACCGCACCGATTTAGTAGGCAGAGCAATGAGTACCGTAGAAAAAAACCTGATAGAGGGTGCATTGATTGTCATCTTTGTATTGGTTATTTTCTTGGGAAATTTCAGAGCGGGATTGATTGTCGCTTCCGCTATTCCTTTAGCGATGCTATTTGCTTTAGCCTTGATGAATGTCTTTGGCGTGAGTGCCAATTTAATGAGTTTGGGTGCGATAGATTTTGGTTTAATTGTAGATGGTGCGGTAATTATTGTAGAAGCCACTTTGCATCATTTGGGTTTAAGAAAATCTAAGCAAAAACTTACACAATTGGAAATGGATAACGAAGTTTTTACATCCGCTTCTAAAATCCGTAGCAGTGCAGCTTTTGGCGAAATCATTATCTTAATCGTTTACATTCCTATCTTGACGTTGGTAGGTGTTGAAGGAAAAATGTTCCGTCCTATGGC
This sequence comes from Chryseobacterium sp. C3, assembly GCF_014218905.1. Taxonomy (NCBI): domain Bacteria; kingdom Pseudomonadati; phylum Bacteroidota; class Flavobacteriia; order Flavobacteriales; family Weeksellaceae; genus Chryseobacterium; species Chryseobacterium sp. C3. The sequence continues at coordinate 87,223 of NZ_JACLCU010000004.1, forward strand.
GCAAACAGTAGGTTTTGCAATATTTGGCGCATTGATTTTATCCCTTACTTATATTCCGATGATGTGTGCTTTGTTTTTATCTAAAAAGCCGATGCACAAAGAAACCATTTCAGATAAAATGATGAATTGGTTGCAAAAAATGTATCAGCCTTTATTAGAAAAAGCCATCAAAATAAAATATTGGTTAGTGGGCATAACCGTTGCTGTATTTGCTTTTACACTATTTCTATTTGGCAGAATGGGTGGCGAATTTATACCACAATTGCAGGAAGGCGATTTTGCCTTTCACTGCATTTTACCACAAGGAAGTTCATTAAGCCAAAGTATCGAAACATCAATGCAAGCTTCAAGAATTATTAAAGAATTTGATGAAGTAAAAATGGTGGTCGGTAAAACAGGAGCAGCAGAAGTACCCACCGACCCAATGCCACCCGAGGCAACCGATATGATGATTTTGCTGAAACCTCAAAGCGAATGGAAAAGTGGCAGAACTTACGATGAATTAGCAGATGCCATTAATGAAAAATTAGAAGCAATACCTGGAGTATTTTTTGAAAAAAACCAACCGATACAAATGCGTTTCAATGAATTGATGACAGGCATTCGACAAGATGTGGCAGTAAAAATATTCGGAGAAAATTTAGATACATTGGCGTTGAATGCCGATAAAGTAAGCAAAGTTATTCAAACCGTAGAAGGTGCTACAGCTCCACAAGTAGAACGTGTAAGCGGATTACCACAAATTAATGTAGAATATGACCGAACTCGTTTAGCCAATTACGGCATTAATGTAGAAGACGTAAACAACGTTGTAAGTACCGCCTTTGCAGGGAAAAGTGCAGGTGTGGTTTTCGAAAATGAAAGAAGATTTGATTTGGTGGTTCGGTTAGATAGTATTCACAGAAGCAGTATTGAAGATGTAAATAATTTAATGATACCAACTTCCACAGGCAATCAAATTCCGTTATCACAAGTTGCTACGATTGATTATAAATTAGGTCCGGCGCAAATAAGTCGTGAAGCAGGAAAAAGAAGAATTGTAATCGGGTTCAACGTTGCAGGCAGAGATGTGCAAAGTGTGGTTGAAGAAATTCAACAAAAATTAAATGCACAGGTAAAATTACCACCAGGTTATTATTTCACTTACGGCGGTCAGTTTGAAAATCTGAAAGAAGCCAGCAATAGATTAATGATAGCCGTTCCTATTTCCTTGTTATTAATTTTTGTGTTGCTCTATTTCACGTTCCGTTCCTTTAAGCAAGCAGGTTTAATATTTACCGCAATTCCGATGAGCGCCATTGGTGGCGTATTGGCTTTAATGCTTCGTGGAATGCCTTTCAGCATCAGTGCAGGAATTGGTTTTATCGCCTTGTTTGGTGTAGCCGTTCTTAACGGAATTGTATTGATAGGCACTTTCAACCAATTGGAAAAAGAAGGAATAAAAGATGTTTTCAAACGAGTAATCGAAGGAACAAAAATAAGACTTCGACCTGTATTGATGACGGCAACCGTTGCGAGCTTAGGATTTTTACCGATGGCACTAAGTAGCAGTGCAGGTGCAGAAGTTCAAAAACCTTTAGCAACCGTAGTAATCGGTGGTTTGGTTACGGCAACTTTCCTTACGCTGTTCGTTCTGCCTTTACTCTACATCATTTTCAATTCAAAAATTAATTTAAAAAGAAAACCCAAAGTGAAACCTATTGCAACTATCATTGTATTGCTTCTGTCATTAACAGGCTTTACAGCAAATGCACAAACACAGCATTTATCAAGTGTTGATGATGCGATAAATATTGCGCTTCAAAATAATCAAGCCATTAAAGCTTCAGATTTAGAAATTGATGCCAGCAAAGCGTTGAAAAAAACAGCCGGAGAATTACCTAAGTTGGATATTAATGCACAGTTGGGACAGTACAACAGCACCAAATTCGACCAGTCTTTTCAGGTGTCACAAACCATTCCTTTTCCGTCATTATTCGGAGCAAAAAAGGAGTTGATTAATGCTGAAATTAAAGGTAAAGAATTGCAGAAGAACTTGAGTGTTTTAGAATTAAAAAACCAAGTACGTACTTATTATTATCAAATTTTGTACTTGCAACACAATCAAAAACAACTACAGGAATTAGACAGTTTGTACAACAATTTCATAGGCATTGCAAAGCTTCGTTACAAAACCGGCGATACCAAAAAAGTGGACATCAGTACGGCAGAAGCCAAGAAAGGCGAAATCAATTTGTTATTAAAACAAAATGAAGTTTTCTTAAATAATGCCGTTGCCAATCTGAAAACATTGATGAATACGAAAGAAGATTTTACCATATCAGGAAATGGAAATTTTCAGCCTTTACAAATTTCAAATTTGTTGGATAATGATGCAGTAGCCAATCATCCTGCTATTCAATCTTTGTATCAGGAAGCAGTTATTGCGGAAAAAGCCAAAAAAGTAGAACGGGCACAAGGTTTACCCGATTTTACGATTGGGTATGTCAATCAGTCTTTAATTGGTTTTCAAAATGTGAATGGAGCTGAGAAGTTTTTCAATGGCGGAAACCGGTTTAATTCTGTAAACATCGGCATTGCAATTCCCATTACTTACGGTGCTACCAAAGCCAGAATAAAATCTTTGGATTATAGAAAGCAAGCAGCCGAAGCCAATGCACAACAGCAACAGAGAACGTTGGCAACGCAAATGCAAAATGCTTTGTTGCAATACCAGCAGGATATGAAGCAGTTCAATTATTTTCAGCAAGAAGCTTTGCCTAATGCTAAAGAAATTGTTTCAGCAGCACAATTAGGTTACAAAACAGGCGACATCGGTTATGTAGAATATCTTTTTGCCTTGCAAACCGCAACCGATATTCAGTTGAATTACCTCAAAAGTATTCAGCAGGTCAACCAATCTGTAATCAATATTTATTCATTCATCAATCAATAAGTACAAATGAAATTCAATATAAAAAAAATCACGTTGATGACAGCCATAGCTGTTTTACTATTTGCTTTTTCTGCCTGTAAAAATGATAAGAAAGCAGAAGATAAATCTGCCGAAACCAAAACTGCAGGAAAAGAAGAAGCACCACACGAGGAAGAAACGCCAACCATTGCCACACTTACCGAAGAACAAATAAAAACGGTAGGCATACAATTAGGCACCATTGAACACAAGGAATTAACAGCAACCATCAAAGCAAACGGAAATCTGAAAGTTCCCAATAACAATAAAGCCAACGCCACTTCTTTGTATGGCGGTGTGATAAGAACACTGAAAGTTCAAATTGGAGATTATGTAAGAAAAGGTCAGGTTATTGCAACCATTGCCAATCCGCAGTTCATCCAATTGCAGGAAGAATATTTGAGTACAGCAAGCAGAATTACGTTTGCAGAACAGGAATTAGCAAGGCAAAAAGAACTGAATGAAGGCAATGCAGGTGCAAAGAAAAATCTGCAAAGTGCTACTGCCGAATTAACCAGTTTAAGAACCCGCAGAGCTTCCTTGCAACAGCAGATACAATTAATGGGCATCAATCCAGGTTCGGTATCAAACGGAAATTTAAAATCCGCATTGGTCGTAACCAGTCCGCTGAATGGTACGGTTAGCAACGTTTTTGCCAAAATTGGAAGTTATGTAGATGTTTCTTCGCCGGTTATCGAAATTGTAGATAACAGTTCATTGCATTTAGATTTACAGGTGTTTGAAAAAGATTTACCACAGGTAAAAGTTGGACAAACTATTCATTTTACTTTAACCAATAATCCTACTGCTGAGTATGATGCTACAGTTTTCAGCATTGGTTCATCCTTTGAAAACGAGAGCAAAACCATCGCCGTTCATTGTCGTGTAAATGGTAATAAAAGTGGTTTAATTGATGGAATGAATATCACAGGAATTGTAAGCCTTAATAATGTAACAACGCCTGCTGTACCAACTGATGCGATTGTAAATGCCGATGGCAAATACTACATTTTTGTACAAACCAATAAAGAAGCAGAAGCCCATCACGAAGAAGGCGAAAAAGAAGGCGACCACAAAGAGGGCGAAGAAAAAGACCATAAAGAAGATAAAACTGCTAAGAATTTTGAAAAGGTAGAAGTGCTGAAAGGCGTATCTGATATGGGTTACACCGCTGTAACTTTTGTAAATGAAATTCCTGCCAATGCTAAAATTGTAGTTAAAGGTGCGTTTTTCGTCAATGCAAAACTAAGCAATGCAGGTGGTCACGAACATTAAAAATTGAACGCTATGGTTTGGTTAAAATTTTATTTGCCGGTGTATTTGGTGTTGTATATTATGGTAGCTTTTGTGCTACCATAATACCGAACCTACAAGCAAACGGGCATCAATCCCATAACTTTTGGCAAAACAGATATTGCACACGACTATATCGGTTTTGTGATGAAAGTATTGATAGCATTGCTTTTCGTTGCGGTATTCATCTATTCGTTCAGCGATAAAATGTATCAATATTTAGTACCGATTTCTTATTTAATGAAAGACGTGTTTTTAATCATTGCATTAATACTGATACACCTTTCATTACTATGGATTTCAGTAGCGCAATATCAAATGAGTAACAGTTGGCGTGTCGGTATTGATGAAAATAACAAAACCGAATTAATCACAAAAGGATTATTCTCTTACAGCCGGAACCCGATTTTTTTGGGAATGATAATCAGTGTTGCAGGAATATTTTTTATACTACCCAATACACTTACATTTTTCCTGATGCTTACTACCTATATCGTTATTCAAATTCAGATAAGACTGGAAGAAGAGTTTTTGGAAAAACAACACGGAGAACAATATTTAATTTATAAAAAAACAACTAAAAGACTACTCTAATGGAACACAAACATAAATACGATGCACAAGGCAAACAGCTTTGCTGCACACCACAGGAAGAAAAAATATATACCGATGCTAATGCTAAAAAATTATTAGAAAAGCATCACAACAATGACGGTCACAACCACGAACACAGCGATGATGACGGTCACAACCACGGAAGTACCGACAAATCTACCTTTCAAATGTTTTTACCTGCCATTATCAGTTTTGTTTTACTGATGATTGCTATTGCTTTTGATAATTGGCTACCGCAATCCTGGTTTACAGGTTGGGTAAGAATTATTTGGTATGCAATAGCCTATTTACCTGTTGGATTTCCTGTAATTAAAGAAGCATTTGAGAGCATCCGCAAAAGCGATGTATTTTCAGAGTTTTTATTGATGAGCATTGCCACTATCGGAGCTTTCGCCATTGGCGAATATCCCGAAGGTGTTGCCGTTATGCTGTTTTACGCCGTTGGCGAAGTGTTCCAAACATTAGCCGTAACAAGAGCCAAAGCCAACATTAAAACCCTGCTCGACCAAAGACCCGATGAAGTAACGATTTTAGAAAATAACCAACCTAAAACTGTAAAAGCAGCAACTGTAAGCATCGGCAATATCATTCAATTAAAACCCGGAGAGAAATTAGGATTAGATGGCGAATTATTATCCGAAACGGCAGCATTCAACACCGCAGCATTAACTGGCGAAAGCAAACCCGACACCAAAACCAAAGGCGAAACTGTTTTAGCAGGAATGATAAATTTAAACACAGTTGCACAGGTAAAAGTAACCACGGCATATACCGATAGCAAGCTTTCAAAGATTTTGGAATTGGTTCAGAATGCTACTGCACAAAAAGCACCAACAGAGTTATTCATCAGAAAATTCGCAAAAATCTATACACCAATTGTTGTGTTATTAGCAGTGCTTATTACTGTTGTTCCTTACTTTTTTGTTGATAATTATTTGTTCAGTCAATGGTTATACAGAGCATTAGTGTTTTTGGTTATTTCTTGTCCGTGTGCTTTGGTTATCAGTATTCCTTTAGGGTATTTTGGTGGAATTGGTGCCGCTTCAAAAAATGGGATTTTATTCAAAGGAAGTAACTTTTTAGATGTGATTGCAGGTATTCAGAATGTTGTGATGGATAAAACCGGAACAATGACCGAAGGCGTTTTCAAAGTACAGGAAGTTAATTTGAAACCTGAATTAAATAAAGACGAAATTCTGAAATTGGTAAATGCCTTAGAAAGTCAAAGTACACATCCTGTTGCCACAGCCATTCATCAATATGTAGGAGAAATTGACAATTCCCTAAAATTAGAAAACACAGAAGAAATAGCAGGTCACGGTTTAAAAGCCAACGTAAACGGAAAAGAATTATTGGTAGGTAATTTCAAATTGATGGACAAGTTCAATATCAGTTATGATTTAGACCCAAGTACGATTGTTTACACTTTAATCGCCATTGCTTACGATGGAAAATTTGCAGGCTACATTACCATTGCCGACAGTATTAAAGAAGATGCACAGATTACAATTGACAAACTAAAAGCATTAGGCGTAAAAACTACAATGTTGAGCGGAGATAAAAGCACCGTGGTAAAATTTGTTGCCGATAAATTAGGAATTAATAATGCCTTTGGCGATTTATTGCCGGAAGACAAAGTAAATAAAGTAAAAGAAATCAAAGCCAAAAACGAAACCGTAGCATTTGTTGGCGATGGCGTGAATGATGCGCCTGTAGTAGCTTTGAGCGATGTAGGAATTGCAATGGGTGGTTTAGGAAGCGATGCCACTATTGAAACTGCAGATGTTGTAATTCAGGATGATAAACCAAGTAAAATCCCAATGGCAATCAATATCGGAAAGCAAACCAAGAAAATAGTTTGGCAGAATATCATTTTAGCATTTGGTGTAAAAGCTGTCGTTCTCGTTTTAGGAGCAGGTGGTTTAGCCACAATGTGGGAAGCTGTTTTTGCAGATGTAGGTGTAGCATTATTGGCAATTTTGAATGCTGTAAGAATACAGAGGATGAAATTTTAGAATTAAGCTTATTCTAATAATGAATAAAACTAACAATGCATAGGAAAGGCAAAAGTTATCAAAAAGTACCTCCGTACAAAAGATACAAAGCTTCTAAACCCTCAAATGGTAATTTGTTGAAGTCGAAAAAACCTTCGCTCTTTATGATACTTTTTGGGATATTTTTAGCTGTGTGCATTATTGCTTTGATATACATAAAAATTAGACACTATTATATCTATCACTATCACTAAAAGTGGAATTATAAGTTATCAAGCAAAAACCAAAGTTTCAAAAGAGAAGCCTGAAAATGTAAATTCTTTTCAAATATTACAGTATTTAGGCTTCTCAATTATTTTTTTAATAGATTTAAGATAAGGAATGGACAAATTCTACAAAGAAACACTCTCTAAACTGGAATTAGAAATTAGCGAATTGGAGGTTGAAGTCGATTGCTCCTTACAACGTATTGAAGCTGCCATACACCTTATTCTCGAATGCCTTTCGGAATTAAAGGAATACGTTTTGAAAAAAGGATTTAAGAATACTAATGAAGAAATCCGCTTTTTCAAATATCAGAAACCTGTTATTGTTTCAAAGCTCATCTACTACAACGCCATTTATAAAATAGAAACGAGAAGACCGTATGGGAATAAGCGCATCAGGAAATATTTTATCAAAGAACTGAAAAAGCTAAAAAGGTTCTTTGATAACAACCTTGATTTTTATAAGTATTACCGAAGCAATAATTCTTTTGTGGATGAAAAAATATTTGTACGGGGAAAACACGATATAAGGCTATGGTTAGATACCTTTTATTTTGAGGCAGACCATACTTTTTCTACTTCGCACGATTATAAGGTTGCCAAGATAATTGCCAATGATCTGATACAGGTTTATTTGGAAGACAAGTTGAATAACCTTAATCTAAAAAAGACTTCAGAAAATTCGTTGAAATGGACGGCAAGCAAAACAGCACTGACGGAACTTATTTATGCACTATATTCCCAAAGTGTATTTAACAATGGGAATACAGACATAAAATTGATTGCTAAAGCATTTGAAGATGCCTTTAATATTGAATTAGGTGATTTCTATCACACGTTTATGGAACTGAAAGCCCGCAAAATAAACCGAACGAAATTCCTTGACAATCTATGTGAAGCACTGATTAAAAAAATGGACGAACAAGACGAAAAACAGTAAACATATATGTACAACGCCTTTATTCCTCGTGACAAGAAGTCAAAGTAATTAAACTTAAATCGTAAATTTGTTTATTGCTTTTATATTAAATACAAAATGTGGGCAGAGAATAAATATGAATACACTCTTTATAAAAAATATGGTCTGTAACCGCTGCATTATAGTGGTGCAAAATGAATTGGAAAAACTCGGTTTAGGCATTAAGAATATAAAATTGGGCGAAGTAACCTTAGCACAAGAGATAACCCCTACAAAAAAAGATGCTTTGGTAAAAACTTTAGAGCCATTGGGATTTGAGATAATTGACGATAAAAAAAGTAGGATAATAGAGAAGATAAAGAACACTATCATTGACTTGGTACACCATCAAGATAATGATGTAAAAATCAATCTTTCAGATGTATTGAGCGATAAATTGCATCACGATTATAATTACCTGTCCAATCTGTTTTCAGAGGTAGAGGGTACTACTATTGAAAAATACTTTATTGCCCAAAAGGTTGAAAAAGTAAAAGAATTGCTGGTGTACGATGAGTTGTCTTTGAGTGAAATTGCTTTTCGTCTGAACTATTCGAGTGTATCCTACCTAAGCAATCAATTCAAAAAAGTAACAGGACTGACACCGAGCTATTTCAAACAGATAAAAGAAGATAAAAGAAAGCCATTGGATAAAGTGTAAATAAATTTTACAAATCAATTCCAAAATTTCACAATAGCACCCGTTGATATAATAGCCAATTTTGCATTGTTAATTAAAGCAAGCAGAATATGGCAACTAATAATAAAGAAACAATATACATTCCATTGGAGGATGTGGAAAGCGAACATTGTGCATTAATCGTTGAAAAAGGGTTGACACAAGTAAAAGGCATAGAAACCCACAAAGTAGAGCTAAATAACCGCAGGGCAGCTATTACAGTAGATAGCAATGAAACAGTAGGCGAAGCTGTTAAGGCAATTAAAGATTTAGGTTACGGAGTTCCTACGGTTAAAAGTGCTTTTCCGGTATTGGGCATGACCTGCGCATCCTGTGCGGGCAGTGCCGAAAGCATTGTTAAATACCAATCGGGAGTAGTTGATGCTTCCGTGAATTTTGCAACGGGTAATCTTACGGTAGAATATCTACCAAACATGACCAATGCTTCAACGCTGCAAAAAGCAGTACAAGGAGTTGGTTATGACTTATTGATTGAAGACGAAACCACACAGCAGGAAACGTTAGAAGCTATTCACACCGAGAAATTCAGGAAACTCAAAAACAAAACCATTTGGGCAATCATCCTCTCTTTGCCTGTGGTGGTAATCGGTATGTTCTTTATGGATATGCCTTATGCAAACCTGATAATGTGGCTTTTCTCAACTCCGGTACTTGTCTGGTTAGGAAAAGACTTTTTTATCAATGCGTGGAAGCAGGCAAAACATCGTTCTGCCAATATGGATACACTGGTTGCATTAAGTACTGGTATTGCTTACCTGTTCAGTGTATTCAATATGTTATTTGCAGACTTTTGGCATCAAAGAGGGCTACACTCTCACGTTTATTTTGAAGCCGCTGCCGTAATTATCGCATTTATCCTCTTGGGGAAACTGTTAGAGGAAAGAGCCAAAGGTAATACATCTTCAGCCATTAAAAAGCTAATGGGCTTACAGCCTAAAACGGTTATTGTGATAGAAGCTGATGGCACAGAAAGACAGAAGGCTATTGAAGATGTAAGTGCAGGTGATATTATACTCGTAAAGCCCGGCGAAAAAATTGCGGTGGATGGTATGGTAACATCAGGTAATTCCTATGTGGACGAAAGTATGCTAAGCGGTGAGCCTGTGCCTGTGTTGAAAAAGGAAAATGAAAAGGTATTTGCCGGAACGATTAACCAAAAAGGCAGCTTTCAATTCAAAGCGGTGAAAGTTGGAAAAGAAACCATGCTTGCACACATCATCAAAATGGTACAGGATGCACAGGGAAGCAAAGCTCCAGTACAGAAGCTGGTAGATAAGATTGCAGGCATCTTTGTTCCGGTAGTAATGGGTATTGCTATCCTTACATTTATCTTATGGTTGGTGTTAGGGGGCGAAAACGGAGTTGTGCAAGGCTTGCTGGCAGCCGTTACGGTATTGGTTATTGCCTGCCCTTGTGCTTTAGGCTTAGCGACCCCGACCGCCATTATGGTAGGCGTTGGCAAAGGTGCTGAAAACGGTATTTTGATTAAGGATGCGGAAAGCCTTGAACTGGCTAAAAAGATAAACGCAATTGTATTGGATAAAACCGGAACCATTACCGAGGGAAGACCACAAGTAACAGATATTGCCTGGCTGAACAATGACGATATGACCAAAAATATTTTATTAAGCATCGAAAAGCAATCGGAACATCCATTAGCGGAAGCAGTAGTAAAACATTTGAACGGAGCAGGAAACGCAACTTTATCATTGTTCGACAGCATTACAGGTAAAGGCGCAAAAGCAGACCATAACAACGAAACCTATTATGTAGGAAATAAAAAGCTATTGGCAGAAAACAACATCGCTATTGCTGACGAATTACAAAACAAAGCCGAAGAATGGGGCAAACAATCCCAAACCGTTATTTGGTTTGCAAACGGCAAACAGGCTCTGTCTGTAATTGCCATTTCCGATAAGATTAAAGAAACATCGGTGCAAGCTATCAGGGAAATGCAGGATATGGGTATAGACCTGTATATGCTGACCGGAGATAATGAAGCAACCGCCAAAGCCATTGCTGCGCATACTGGCATTAAACATTACAGAGCCGAGGTATTACCACAGCATAAAGCCGATTTTGTGAAAGAGCTACAAAGCAAAGGTAAAATAGTGGCAATGGTAGGTGATGGTATCAACGATAGCACCGCATTGGCAACAGCCGATGTAAGTATCGCAATGGGCAAAGGTTCGGACATCGCAATGGAGGTAGCCAAAATGACCATCATTTCATCAGACCTTACCAAGATACCACAGGCAATACGATTGTCAAAACAGACCGTAGCCACCATTAAGCAAAACCTGTTTTGGGCGTTTATTTACAACCTAATCGGTATTCCGGTGGCAGCGGGCATCCTTTACCCAATTAACGGCTTCTTGCTAAACCCGATGATAGCGGGCGCAGCAATGGCGTTGAGCAGCGTGAGCGTGGTAAGTAACAGCCTGCGGTTGAAGTGGAAGAAGTAAAACAGTAAAAATCACAAATCAAATAAGAAATTACACAACAATTCTGAACCAAATAGCACTGAAATTTGCATTATCAATAACTCTTAAATTTATTAGCAATGGAAAATAAACAATTTCAATTCAAGACAAACATTAATTGCGGCGGTTGTATCGCATCTGTAAAACCACACTTGGACAAGGCAGAGGGCATCTGCCATTGGGACGTGGACACCAACAATAAGGACAAGGTGCTTACCGTGAAGTCCGAGGGAATTACCGAGCAAGAAGTAATATCCACTGTGCAAAAGGCAGGCTTCAAAATAGAGCCTTTGAACGTCTAATCCAAAGTCTTTTAAAATGCCCTTTTCTGACCGAACTTTTACAAGGGTAGGCTTTCAGGAAAGGGTATTTTATCAATTCTGAAAAAAGACTGAAAGGCTATTGCGGATGTAGTATTTTTTGTTTATATAGCAAAAAAAAGGCAAAACGATAAAAAAAACCAATCTTATTTGTAACTTTGTAGCGTTGAAAAATTTGAGAATACATATAAGCATTTTAACACTTTTCTTTTTGGGTTTCTTCCTGATGCCCAATCAGAGTTATGCTTGTTCCAAAAAATCAACACAAACCGAGCAGTCTTCCTGCTCAAAAGAAAAATCCAAAAAATCAGAACATAAAAAAGGTTGCAAGGGCAAATCCTGTAAAAAATGCAAAAGTGACAATTGCGGGGGCGGTTGTTCACACAGCTCTTGCAGGTGCGGTGCTTCAATCACTTCTTTAAGTTTACCAGTTATAATCGAATTAAAAGCAAAAAATCAATTTGCAGCAAGTAAAAAGCAAAAATTCGGTTTCAAAGAAGCCTATTATTCTTCGGGCTTTTTCTCCATTTGGCTACCGCCTAAAATAAGCTAAAACTATGGCCTGATAGCCATAGGTGTGTCCTGTCAGAAGCTGTTCCGGCTTTTGCAAATCCCCTATTTGTATCATTTACTTAAAATTTAAAACAGAAACGGGTTTATCAATCCCCCGTTTCTCAAAATGTAATTATTATGAAATCATTATCAAAAATAGTGATGGTAATCGCCGTGTTACTATCATCAATAAACGGCTTCGCACAAATCAAGAATGCGAAAACAGAAACCGTAAAGATTTACGGCAATTGTGGTATGTGCAAAACCACCATCGAAAAAGCAGGTAACGTAAAAAAGGTAGCCAGCGTGGACTGGAACAAAGATACCAAGATGGCTACGCTCACCTATGACGGCGACAAAACAAATCAGGATGAAATCCTGAAACGTATTGCTTTGGCTGGTTATGACAGTGAGAAGTTCCGTGCGCCGGATGACGTATATGCTAAACTGGCTGGTTGCTGCCAGTATGATAGACCCGTGAAGACGGTTGCCAAAAACAAAGAGGCTGGCATGGACATGAATGCCGGACATGGCAATCACGACCATAGCCAAATGGCAGCTAATAAAGATGCAGCTCAAAACCAATCACAGCTAAAAGCTGTATTTGACAACTACTTTTCAGTGAAAGACGCTTTGATAAAAACCGATGCGGCGACCGCATCTGCCAAAGCCGCTGAATTGGCTGCATCCCTTAAAGCAGTCGATATGAACAAGCTATCGGCAGAGGAACATACGGCTTGGATGAAAGTGATGCAGGATTTGACGGCCAATGCGGAAAGCATTTCAAAATCAAAAGATGTTGCAAAACAAAGAAGTTCTTTTGCGGCACTTTCGGAAAGCATCTACACACTTGCCAAAGTTTCTAAACAGGACACCCCCATTTATTACCAGCACTGCCCTATGTACAACGGAGGTAAGGGAGCCAATTGGCTAAGTAAAGAGAATGCGGTTAAAAATCCATATTACGGCTCACAGATGCTCACCTGCGGAAGTACGGTCGAAACCATTAAATAACAGGTCTGAAAGCTATGGTACAGTACAATGACATGGTGCAGGCGCTTAAAGACCTAAGACAACGTGGGTACAGTATGGACTTTAGTCTGTTGCCGGACTGTCTGTACTGTACGTCAAGGAGCCTGAAACTAAAACCGGAGGATTTTACGGTTACGGAAACTCATAGGTTTGAAAGCCTCGACAGCAGTCCTGATAACAATGCCGTAATTTATGCCATATCGTCTAATGATAGTAAGAATAAAGGCGTACTTGTTGATGCCTATGGTACTTATGCCGAAGAAATGACCCATGAGATGGCAAAAAAATTAAGTGCAACATAACTTTTAAAACCCCTTGTTATGAAAAAATATACTTGTCCTATGCACCCACAGGTGCTAAAAGACGAACCGGGCAAATGCCCGCTCTGTGGCATGGCATTGGTTCCCGTTGGCGGTGCGTCAGTTTCTCATGAACACACATCAGAACATGGGCATTCCGGGCATTCTCAACATGGCCATGCTGACGAAAACTTTAATAAACATGAGGGACATCATACAGGTGATTTCCTCACTCGTTTTTGGATAAGCCTTGTCATTACAATCCCTATACTGCTCCTGTCGCACATGATACAGCAATGGTTAGGTTTCTCGCTTGCTTTCAATGGCGATAAATATGTGTTGCTGGCATTGGGTACGGTGATTTATTGCTATGGAGGCTTACCATTCCTAAAGGGAATGATTGGCGAGGTGAAAGCCAAAGCCATAGGGATGATGACACTTGTTGCTATCGCCATATCCGTAGCCTATGTCTATTCCGTAGCCGTTGTATTTGGCTTGCAGGGTATGGATTTCTTTTGGGAACTGGCAACCCTAATTGACATCATGCTGTTAGGGCATTGGCTGGAAATGCGTTCCCAAATGGCTGCTTCACGGGCATTACAGTCATTGGTAGCGTTACTGCCCAACGATGTTACCGTGGAACGAGGCGGAGAAGCTGTAAAGATAAAGCTCGAAGACCTGCAAAGCGGTGAAACGGCTATCATAAAACCGGGTGAAAAAATTCCAGCCGACGGATTGGTTCTGGATGGGCTTTCATATATCAACGAGAGTATGCTTACCGGAGAAAGTGTTCCCGTAAAAAAGGAAAAGGACGGAAAGGTCATCGCAGGCTCTATCAATGGCGATGGTGCGCTGAAAGTTAAGGTAACAGCCGTTGGAAAAGACAGCTACCTGAACAGGGTTATCAATCTTGTGCAGGAGGCACAAGCTACTAAGTCCAATACGCAAAACCTTGCGGACAAAGTTGCCAAATGGCTCACCTTTATTGCCATTGCCGTGGGCATAGGCACATTTGCCTATTGGTATGCAAGCAGTGGAGATATTGCCTTTGCGCTTGAAAGAATGGTGACGGTAATGGTAACGGCCTGCCCGCACGCATTGGGCGTGGCTATCCCGTTGGTGGTCGCCATTTCCACAACGCTATCGGCGACCAATGGTCTGCTCATCCGCAACCGCACAGCATTTGAAACCACCCGTAAGCTATCTACCATCATTTTTGACAAAACCGGAACGCTCACCAAAGGTTCCCATGCCGTGGAAAAGGTTATTCCCTTTACGGACGAATACAATGCCGATGCAGTTATCCAGTATGCTGCCGCAGTACAGCAAAATTCGGAACACCATATCGCAAAAGGCATTATGGCTACATTGAAAGAAAAGAGGCTTGCGTTATGGAAGTCTGAAAACTTTAGCTATATGCAGGGTATAGGTGTAAAAGGTGTTGTAAACGGAAAGAGTGTTGTAGCTGGTGGCCCGAATTACTTCACCGAAAACCACCTTTCTTTGCCGGAAATTCCAACCGAAATTAATCAGGAAGCCGAAACAGTAAACTTTGTTCTCATTGATGACCGGGTAATCGGCCTCATTACTTTGGCAGACAGCATCCGTGAGGGTTCGGCACAGGCGATTGAGGAACTCAAAAAAATGGGCATCAAGTCCTTTCTGCTCACCGGGGACAACGACAGGATTGCTGCTGCCGTAGCCGGAAAATTGGGTATGGACGGGTATTTGGCCAATGTGCTTCCGCATAACAAGCAGGAGAAAGTAAAGGAGTTTCAGGCAAAAGGCGAAATCGTAGCAATGACTGGTGATGGTGTAAATGATGCACCTGCACTGGCACAGGCAGATGTTGGAATTGCCGTGGGTTCCGGTACGGACGTGGCTGCCGAAACAGCGGATATCATATTGGTAGACAGTGACCCGAGGGATGTGGTCAAACTGATTGACTTCGGCAAACTTACCTACAAAAAGATGGTACAGAACCTGATATGGGCGGTTGGCTACAACGTGGTGGCAATACCGCTTGCGGCAGGCGTACTCTATCCGAATTTTGTTTTAAGTCCCGCTATGGGTGCTGTGCTGATGAGTGTAAGCACCATTGTAGTGGCTATTAACGCAAGTTTTTTAAAAATCAAAAAATAAATAAAAATGAAAAATCTAACATTATCAATCATTGCTGTTATCATGGCATTTGTAACAGTATCATGCAATCAGGCATCCAACAAAAACGAGCAGTCTTCAAGTGATACTGCTGTGGTATCACAAGAACAGCCAGCTTCCCAACCAAAAGAGGATGATACGGTAGCTGCGCCCGTTGTGAGTGAAACTCCGAGCGGTCAGGAAGCAAAAGCAACAGGAAAAGAAGAAGCAAAAAACTTTTCTATTGCGCCCATAGTTACCGATTATCTGTCCTTAAAGAACGCCCTTGTTTCGGACGATGACAAAGCTGCCGCCAGTTCAGGGAAAAAGCTGTTAGCTACCCTGAATAAAGTGGACATGAAAGCCGTTCCTGCCGATAAGCACAAAAAGTACATGGACATAGCGGACGATGCTAAAGAACACGCAGAACATATCGGGGAAAATGTCGGCAACATCCACCACCAGCGGGAACATTTGGCCTCGCTTGGCGAAGATTTGAAAGACCTGATTGATTTGTTCGGTACATCGCAAACATTGTATCAGGACCATTGCCCGATGTTCAATGACGGTAAGGGTGCTGTTTGGTTCAGCGAAAACAAGGAAATCAAAAACCCTTACTACGGTTCTAAAATGCTGACCTGCGGTAAGGTGGAAAAAACAATTAACAGCAAATAAAATTCAGGGTTATGGAAAATATGCAAAACAGTCACCATGCGGGTCATTCCTCGGAGCATGGCACGCACAATACAAAACATGCTTCGGCCATGTACAAACGCTTTGCGGTGATGGCTGTAGCCATGTTCGCAGTGATGTATTTTATCATGTACGCCATGATTGACGGGTGGCAGAACCTGATACCCAATATCAACAATTTGTACATGACCCTGCTGATGACCTCGGCAATGCTGCTTATCGAATTAGCGATAATGAAAGTAATGTACCCCAACAGGAAGATGAATTGGGCGATAGCCATCATCTCGGTTGCTGTTGGCATCTTTTTATGGTTTGGTATCAGGGAACAAATCAATGTCGGGGACAAGCAGTTTGCAAAGGGTATGATACCCCATCACGCAGCAGCCATATTGATGTCCGAAAAGGCACACCTGACCGACCCGGAACTGATAGAGCTGCAAAAAAATATACTTAAAACCCAAGCGGAAGAAATTGAACTAATGAAGCGCAAGCTAAAAGAGTTTGAAGAAAGTAAATAATAAAATTTAAAAAAACAAGTTTGGACATGAACAAAATAATAATTGGCTTTATTTCCTTATTAACCCTGCTATTCACCGCTTGCGGTCAGGCGGGGTCAAATAAGGATGAAGCGGAACAGCAGCATTCGCAGGCAACTCCGGAAAGCAACGGACATACTACCCAAATAGGTGAATTGGTTCCATCGGATGAAGTCTGCATGGTCAACGATGCCTATATGGGCAAAAGGCAGTTTGACGTAAAATTTGATGGTAAAACCTATTACGGATGTTGCGAAATGTGTAAGGAACGTATTCCAAAAGATGCGACCGTGCGGATGGCGATAGACCCCTATTCCCATAAGCAGGTAGACAAAGCTAATGCGGTGATTGCTGTGACAGGAAATAACGGTGAAGTTTCTTATTTTGAAAACAAGGGGAATTATGCCAAGTATGTGAAAAAACAGTAGACACAAAAAGATGAAGCCACAATAAAATAATTATGACCATAAAGAAGAAAATCATATTGGGGCTGGCTGTCGTCCTGATTGCCATACAGTTCTTTCAGCCCTTACGGAACCAGGCGGTTGAAGTGCCAGCCACCCATATCGAAAGGGTGTACACCGTACCCCAAAATGTAAAGGCTATCCTTGTTCAGTCCTGTTATGACTGCCATAGCAACAATACCCATTATCCGTGGTACAGCCGTATCCAGCCCGGCGCATGGTACATGGCAGAGCATATAAAAAAGGGGAAAGAGGAACTCAACTTTAGCGAATTTGGCGACTATTCTGTCCGCAGGCAGCGAAACAAGTTCAGGGCTATGGCCGGGCAGGTTAAGGACGGGGAAATGCCGTTGTCATCATACACACTAATTCATCGCAATGCAGTATTGTCACCGGAGGATAAGCAGGTTTTGATAGCGTGGTTTAGCACAATGGAAGACAGCATTAAATAAAATTTTTCAAATCATGAACAGATATAATAAAATACCTATAAGAATTTTGCAAACAGTGCTGATACTGCTTTGCACGCAAACGCTGTTTGCACAGAGAGTGGTGCATTACGAGCTGTATGTAAAAGATACGCTTGTCAACTATGCAGGTAAGCAAAAAAGGGCAATTGCCGTAAACGGGCAAATCCCCATGCCCACCCTTACCTTTACCGAGGGCGACACTGCCGAAATAGTGGTGCACAACCAATTGAAAGAAAGCACATCACTTCACTGGCATGGTGTGTTCCTGCCCAATAAAGAAGACGGTGTGCCCTGGCTTACACAAAAACCCATCGCACCGGGCACAACCTACACCTACCGTTTTCCGATTATCCAGCATGGTACGCACTGGTACCATTCCCACTCAGGATTGCAGGAGCAGATTGGCATGTACGGAAGTTTTATCATGAAGAAAAGAAGCGATGATAAGACATTCAGAAAAGGAATTGACGATTTGCCGACCGTTCCAATTATATTAAGTGAGTGGACAAATCTTAACCCCGATAATATCAACCGTATGCTACACAATGCAAATGATTGGGCGGCCATTAAGAAAGGCGCAACACAATCATATGTTGAAGCTATTAAGGAGGGAAAATTAGGGGTAAAGGTAAAAAACGAGTGGAAGCGGATGCTGGCGATGGATGTCAGTGACGTTTACTATGATAAAATCCTAATAAATGGTAGCCATAGCACCGATTTGAAAACAATTGATGGTAAAAAGCTAAAAGCAGGCGACAAAGTCAGATTGCGTGTTTCCAATGGAGGGGCGTCTTCATATTTCTGGCTACGGTATGCTGGAGGAAAAATTACAGTAGTAGCGAATGATGGGAATGATGTTGAGCCTGTAGAGGTGGACAGGTTAATCATTGCCGTTTCTGAAACTTACGATATTGTAGTGACTATCCCTCAAGATGGTTTGGCTTACGAGTTCTTAGCAACAACCGAAGACAGGACACAATCTGCGAGTTACTTTATAGGTGATGGGGTCAAACAGCTTATTTCTCCACTCCCACGATTGAAGTATTTCGAGGGGATGAAGATGATGAACGATATGATGAAAATGAATGGCGATTTGGACGATATGGGCATGAAGATGAGCCTTAACCAAATGGACATGAATGTAGTGATGTATCCCGAAATTACCGGAGATGCAACAAAAAAAGCAGACCACAGTAAGCATGAGGGTATGGATATGGATAACGACGCTAACCGTTACAACGCTAATGCCTTGGGAGACATCAAAACATTAAATTATGCTATGTTGCAATCACCTTATAACACCTCTCTTCCAAATGATGCGCCTGTAAAAGAGTTGAAATTCACACTTACTGGCAACATGAACCGCTATGTATGGAGCATGGATAATAAAATACTTTCGGAAACTGACAAAATACCTGTAAAAAAAGGAGAAATTCTACGGATTACCATTTATAATAATTCAATGATGCGGCATCCAATGCATCTTCACGGATTTGATTTCAGGGTGATAAACGGAAAAGGCGAAAAATCGCCGCTTAAAAATGTGTTGGATATCATGCCTATGGAAACAGATACCATTGAGTTTTTAGCAAATGAGGAAGGTGATTGGTTCTTTCATTGCCATATATTATATCACATGATGGCGGGAATGAACAGGGTCTTTGAAGTTGGAGACTACAATAACCCCTATCTACCCGACAAGGCAAAAGCCTATAAAGAATTGCAAAGAGAAAGTAATATGCCTCATTTTATGGCACAAAACGATTTTGCAACCAATGGTAATGATGGAGAAGCTATGCTAATGAATGCACGCTACCAATTAGGAACAGAATGGCGTTTAGGCTATAATAGTATGCACGGTTATGAAGTAGAAACCCATTTAGGTAGATACATTGGAAAGATGCAATGGTTCATGCCCTTTGTAGGTTTTGATTACCGCTACCGTAAAATGGGAGAAGATGAACACGAAAAGAACATATTTGGACAAACCAACAAGAAAGACACCCGCAGGGCGTTCAGTTTAGGGTTTATGTATACGTTACCTATGCTGGTCAATTTTCAGGCAGAAGTATATCATGATGGAATTGTGAGATTGCAGTTAATGCGTGAAGATATACCAATTTCAAAAAGACTAAGAGGTGGTTTTATGGTGAATACCGACTTAGAGTATATGGGAGAACTTAGGTATATCATTAATAAGAATATAGGTATACGTACCCACTATGATAGCGATATGGGCTTTGGTGTGGGGCTGGCATTGACTTATTAAAATTAAATAACTAAGGGTTGTAAACTGCATAACCGTAAAAAAATATCGGTAAAAAAAAGGAGGTGATGCAGGTGTAATTCGCAAAGACTAACCTGCATCATACTACAACCCTTTAAAGTATGCAACAAAAATCTATCTATCGTTCCATCATCAATACGGTAGAGGTTGAATTTTTTTAAGCAGTAATTGCATCATAAGCTAATACGAACAGTGTTAGCTTTTCTGTATTAACCAATAATATATTACATCAAAATGAAGCGAATGGATAAATTTTACAATGAAACATATCTTAAATTGGAAACTGCAATCCAGGAACTGGAGATTGAAACCGACTGCCCCATAAAAAGAATTGAAGCCGTTATACACCATATCATACAAAGCCTTGCCGACTTAAAGGACTTTGTACTGAAAAATGACTTTAAGAATATGGAAGAAGAAATCCATTTTTTCAAGTATCAGAAACCTGTTATTGTTTCAAAGCTCATCTACTACAATGCCATCTATAAAATCGAAACAAGAAGACCCTACGGGAACAAGCGTACCAAGAAATATTTTACCAAAGAACTGAAAAAGCTAAAAAGGTTCTTTGAAAACAACCTTGATTTTTACAAGTATTACCGCAGCAATAATTCTTTCGTTGACGAAAAATTCTTTGTGCGTGGCAAGCACGATATAAGGCTGTGGTTAGACACATTTTATTTTGAAGCAGACCATCGTTTTTCTACTTCACACGATTATAAGGTTGCCAAGATTATTGCCAATGACCTGATACAAGTTTATTTGGAAGACAGGCTCAATAACATCAATGTGAAAAGGGGTTCGGGCAATTCATTGAAATGGACGGCAAGTAAAACGGCACTGACGGAACTCATATATGCACTGTACTCCCACGGTGTATTTAACAATGGGAATACAGACATAAAATTGATAGCTAAAACTTTTGAAGAAGCCTTTAATATTGAGTTAGGCGATTTTTACCACACGTTTATGGAACTGAAAGCCCGTAAGATAAACCGAACCAAATTCCTTGACAGCCTCTGTGAAGCCCTAATAAAAAAAATGGACGAAAAGGACGAAAAGTAACGACTATTATAATACGCCACGAGGTGAATGAACGCCTTTTGTCCGTATAATGCTTTCCTGCACCTTTGGGGCTTCATTCTGCTTTTCTGCCTGCTCCGAAGCATCTTGTTTGGTTTCCGGCGTAATAGATAGCTGTATCTTTCTTTCTACGGCAGCCAGTTCCGTTTTAAGCTCACTCAATCGACTTTCCTTAGCCCAAGTACCGTTAACCACTTCCTGAAGTATCGGCAGGTCTTTTTGTATTTCAGCGATTTTCTCCTGCTCCTGCTTCACAAAGCCCGGCAGTTTTTCCAAAGCCCTTAAAAAATTCATTGCGGCGGTTTCGGGGTCTTTTGCCATCAGACCGTTATTGTAGGTGTACTTGATATTGCCCTCGCCAGTTATAAAAAATCTATTGACCCTTTCGAGTGTTGAATTATCCTTTGGAAGTTCTGTTTTAACCAATAATTGAAACCCGTAGAGGTTGCCTATTTCACGATAGTCGCCTGCCGTGCGGGCTTTGTTCGCAATCTCGTTCAGTTTTGCGCCTATTTGTTTCGGATTTGCATTGGGCGGCAAGCCATCTAACAGCACAGGGTTTTCGATTGTACCGTCCGAACGCTTTTGCAGGCGTTGCTGTAAGTTTTCCCAGTCGGTACTCATCCGGCTCAAACGGGATTGAGTGCTTTGCAACATTTCCATATAATCCTGTACCTTAAATTTGGCACTGGATTTAGAGCGGTTGAACGCCTGCTTTTCGCTTTCCAGTCCGGCAATCTGTTTTTCCAGTTTGGCTTTATCCAACAGGTCTGTATTTCCTGACAGGATTGCCACATATTCCGAAAAGTTCATTCCCGATTTTTCGTCCATACTTCCCTCGTCAATCGTTCTTTTGGTCAGGTTGTTAGTCTTTAACTGGTCGATGAAAAGCTGCTTATTATACAGCAGGTTGAATTTGTAACTGTCCAACGATTTTTCAACTGCATAGATAATCACAGCAACTTTATTATCGGCAAAGAATTTGGCAATCTCATTGCCTTTTCTGATTGCCCGCCCGTCCCTTTGGGCAAGGTCAGACGGTCGCCACGGTGTATCTAAATGATGAACGGCAACAGCTCTTTTCTGTGCGTTTACGCCAGTTCCGAGCATACTTGTAGAACCGAACAGTACACGGATTTTGCCCTCGTTCATTCCGTTGATAAGTTCCTTACGTTGCTTATCATTTTTCGCTTCCTGAATAAACCTTACTTCGTGCGCAGGTATGCCGTGGTCCTCCACGAGTTTGCGTTTTATTTCGGAGTACACGTTCCATTCGCCGGGCTTGTAGGTTCCCAAATCGGAGAAAACGAACTGCGTTCCTTTCTGTGCGTTGAACTGGTTGTAATACTTGGCGATATTTACCGCACAATGCGAAGCCTTGTTGTCGGGATGGTCGTCGTATATACCACTTACCATACGCATATCGAGCGACATCTTACGGGCATAGTCCGTCGCAATGAGCATCTTTGCTTTTTCTTCCCTTTGCGATAATGGTTCTCTTCCGAGCAAAGTAGCATCGCCCGTTTTGGCAAAAGCCATCAGGCTTTGGATAAAGGCTTCTTGGTCGGGCGTTGGCGGTATATTGTATAATACCTCGTTCTTGTTGGGTCGGTCAATACCAATATCCTTTGCCGTTCTGTAATCCGTGATTTCAGAATAGAACTGCGCAAGTTCCGGCACTTTGATAAAGTAGCGGAAACGCTCTTTTGCTACAATATTGTTAGCTACCGAAAATTCATAATCGGTCGTTTTCCTTGCATAGATAGCTGCCCACGCATCAAAAGAATGAATGCCCTGTTTTTCCAATGCACGGGGACGCAGATATTTGAACAGTAGGTACAGCTCCGTTAATGAATTGCTGATGGTCGTACCCGAAAGAAAGGTTGCGCCCATATCCGCATTGGTACGCTCCTGAATGGTGCGGATTGCAAAAAGCAGGTTCAGTGCCTTTTGGCTGCCGTCCACGTTACCCAATCCGGCAACCCGTGTATGACGGGTGTTGAACATCAGGTTTTTGAATTGGTGGCTTTCGTCCACAAACAAATGGTCTATGCCCATCATCTTAAAGTCCACAATATCATCTTTGCGGTTTTCAATATCGTGTTGCAGCGTTTTCAGCTTTACTTCAAGATTTTCTTTTCGTTTGATTACCCCGGCGAGCATTCCCCTTGTCACTTCCTTGCCTTGCGATTTCAGGGCATCGAGGTTGCGCTCTACGCTGTCTAATTCTATTTCGAGGATTTCCTTTTGTATTTCGGGCGATTGAGGTATCATTCCGAACTGGTCGTGCGTGAGTATCACACAATCCCAATCGTTGTTTTTAATATCCCCGAAAATCCGCAGGCGTTTTTTAGGCGTAAAATCATCAATACCTGGATAAAGGATTTTTGCGTGTGGATAGGCTTTTCGGTAGTCTTCAGCAATAGCAGGTATATTGGCTTTCAGTCCGATTATCATCGGTTTATGGGCTAATCCCAAACGCTTCATTTCCTGCGCTGCGGTACACATTATTAGCGTTTTTCCTGCGCCTACTTCGTGGTCGCAGATAGCACCGTTGTTCAGTTTTATCATCCAAACCGTGTCCTTTTGGCTTGAATACAGGTCTTCAATGCCTGCACCCTTGCGGTCTAATCCCGGAAATTCCTGATGGCTTCCGTCATAGTTCGGGCGAACGAAACAGTTAAAGGTGTCGTTGTACTGGTCGGTCAGCCTGTTTTTAAACTCATCGTTCTGTGCGTGTAGCCAGTCGGTAAAAGCGGTACGGATTTCATCAATCTTGGTGTTCGCCATTTGTATGGCTTCCATATCCCGTACTTTGACCTCTTGGTCGCCAACCATCACTTTTTTGGTTATATCAGGCGTAGTATTGACAAGGGCGTGTTTGAGCAGGGCAATACCGTCAAATGTTCGGCTTTCCGCTTTGACAGCATATTTTTCCCAAATGTGCATATTGCCCCGATGACATTTCACAGAAAAGTCGTCGGAGCTTTCGGAGTAATGAACCAGTACATCCGCATCGAACAGGTGCGAAGCGAAACGGGCATAAATTCCGGTAGGTATCCACCGTTCGCCGAGATTAAAATCCAACTCCTCAAATTCAATCCGTTTTGGTCGGGCTTCCTCTAAAGCGGTAAGGCTTTCTTTGGCTTCGGTATCATCAGGATTGTTTTCAAGATAGGCTCTTACGTCATCGGCTTTCTCAACTACGTTGCCTGCAATCCACCGTTCGGCTATTTCGTATTCCTGTTGTAGCGGATTGTAGAACAACCGCCCGTGTAAGGCTTCTTTCAGGGTATCGGCAGGCAGGCTGCTGATTTCGGACATAAAGTCCAAATCCACGTTGCCGTATTTATTCAGCGAGGCGGCTAATGCCTCTTCGGGATTATCGGTTGCTAACGTGGTCGTAGAGAAACTAACAGGACGGCTGAATATATCCGCTTTATGGATTATGCCGCCAATGATACGCTCCAGATAAGGAATTTCTTTACCTGCGCTGTCTGTCTTTATCAGCTTGGCATTGTCGGCAGCATTGAGATTACCGTATTTTTTGACAAAGCCATCGTACAGGAGGTTCAGGGTTTCCCGTTCTGCCTTGTGTTCGGTCTGCTTTTCAGCTTCTTTTTGGTACAGGTTGATATAACTGTCCCTTACAGCTATGTAGGCTTCGGCTCTTGCTTTCTGTGCCGACGGCAATTGCAATGGATGAAAGATAGCTTTTTTGTCTTCCTTATCCACCTCTTGCAAATAGCCGACCCAACCGTTATCCACCACAAGGCAATCATTCCGATGGAATGATTGCAGTTCGCCACTATACGGGGCAGGTTCAGGAATAGCATTAATATTGATAGCGGTAATGGCTGTCTTATCAGACTGGCCATTTCCGTTTATTTGTGAAAACAGGTCGCTGATAGCTTCCTGTTTTTTGCCGTTAACCTGGTCGGTTCCGTTAATATCACCATTGGATTTTAGCGGTGTATAGGGCTGCTGCCTTGCACTGCTGAACAGGTCGGGCTGACGACCTATTGTACCTCTTCTTTTTTTAGTGCTTTGCCTTTTGGCTTGGGTAGTTCTTTTAGGTGGAGCAAGAACCATTACAGGTTCTCCCGCACTTTCAAACAAGTCAAAAATGCTTAGTTGCTTTAATTCCTGCGGGCTTTCCTGACGGACTACCGAAGTAGGTACAGGTTGCGGCTTTTGCTGAATGATTACAGGGTCTATGACCGGAGGTGTAACTTTTGGTTCAATAGGAATTTGTATAACAGGCTCGTCGTTCTGTTCGCCTTTGTATAAACTCAAATTCAGATGCTTTCCAAAATCTTCGGAAAGCATTTGCTTCAAATCTTTGGCAATGCCCTCAACACCGTCTTTATGCGTATAGATTAAGGCAGGTTGCCCGTATGGGTCGGTATCTAATTTTTGGTCGGTATGGATAATTCTTGTACTGTCCTGAAAGAGCGCATTGCCAGGCGTATTGTATTCAGATGGCTTGCTTTGGCAAAACAGATCTTCCCTGTCGGTCAGATTTTCTTTTGCCGTATTTTTTTGCAGGATAATCAGGTCGCTGCCGACTTCCGTACCTGCATATTCGGTAAACAGGTTGTTAGGCAATCTTACAACCGAAACCAAATTATTATCCTGCATCAACGCCCTGCGTATGGGTTCGTTCTTAGGGCTGTTCAGAATGCCCTGTGAAGTGATGTAAGCCAACAAACCGCCCTCACGGAGCATATCAGCACCTTTCAGAAAAAAGTAATTGTGTATGCTTCGGGCAGCTTGTTCCTTTGCGCTGTTTCTACTGCGTGAATAAGAAAGGTCAAATACGGAAGTATCGCCAAAAGGGATATTACTGGCGATTACATCATAGGTGTTTTGTTCCCTTTCGGGGATTTCCTCAAAGCCGTTTATACGGATATTGCTTTCGGGGTAAAGCTGCTTTAAAATCTTGCCTGTAAGCAAGTCCTTTTCATAAGCGGTAACACTGGCTTTCTGATTTTCCGAAAAGGATTGGATGAATGAACCGATACCTGCGGAGGGTTCGAGGAATTTATCAATGTGCAGACCATTATCCCGCAAGGCAGATGAAATGGCATCTATAACTTTTGGTGGGGTATAAAAAGCCGTCAGTACGGAACTTTTCATACTATCCACATACTTGCGGTATTGCTTATCGTCTTCGGAATTTTCTTTGAGTAGTTGGTGGAGTTCCTGCGTGAGTGGAAAAAGGTCGTGTTCTGTTTTTCTCCAATGATTGATGTCTATTTCGTTTTCTACGGGGTTCAGAACGAATTTAAGACCGCCAAATCCGCTGTATCGCATCATTAGCAGTCTTTCGCCTACGGTGGCTTGCCGTTTCTCCTTTTCCAGTTTAAAAACAATTCGCAGGGCATCAATATTCTGTTGGAGATGGAACCGCTTACTGAAGCCCATTTTCCTCAATCCATATTGAGATGGTTCCGGTCAGTTCGGTATAGAGTACATCAAACTCATTTCCGTTGGCGAAATCATCGGTTAATTCATATCCTGCGAAAACAGGCTCACAAACGGGGAACATTTTAAGGGCGAACGGTCGCAGCTCCTCGTCTGCCATTATGGCATCAAACTCATTGCATACCACTTTGAAAACCGTGTTGAACTTGGAGAAGTGCAAGCCCTCAAAAAGTATGTAGTTGGCTATTTCGTCGCATTGCTCAACGGCGTTTCCCGAACGGAAAGCACCCTCATAAGCATTGGCAGCCCACGAAGACCGTTGGTCAATAAATTTTTGGTCGTGTGCCTTTTCGGGAAAGCTGCTGTTTAATAATTCTTGCAGTCGTAATCTGAAATACGACAGGTCTTTTTGCTGTACATCCATACTTATTTTGATTAGAATTTTACTTAAATCCTAAAATTATAAGCAGGAGCAAATGCCTTTGATAATGTTGCAGCGTTTGGCTTTGAAAGGCAGGATTTGGCGATTTACAATAGAAAATTGAACTGATTATTTATACAGAATTGGTGCTTGGCTATATGTTTTTTCACAAACTACTTTTGTGGTTTAAATATTTATCGTAATATTGCGATATATTATTACAAATAAGATGGGCGTAACAAAAACAGAAATATTTACAGAACAGCAAAACAGCTTGGCAACCACTTTAAAGGCACTGGCTCATCCTGCCCGTATAGCTATCCTGCAATACATCATCAAGCAGAATGCTTGCATTTGTAATGACTTAGTGGAAGAATTAGGATTGGCGCAGGCTACGATTTCACAACATTTAAAAGAGCTTAAAAACATTGGTATCATCAAAGGCAATATAGAAGGGACAAGTGTGTGCTACTGTATTGATGAAAATGTTTGGCAGCAGATTAAAAAGGAACTCAATGCTTTCTTTATAGATAATGTAGAGGTTGATAAATGCTGTTAAGCATTTTTTTTAAGCACATTAATCGCAATAAAGCAATATAACAATTAAATAAAAAAATAATGAAACTATCAAACATCAAAGAAATCTTACCAGCATTGGATAATGTTGAATTTCAATTAGAGAACGGAACATTTGTACCCGAACACTTTCACGTTACCGAGATAGGTGTTATTACAAAACACTTCATTGATTGTGGCGGAACAATTAGAAACGAAAAAGTTGTCAATTTCCAATTATGGAATGCCAACGATTTTGAACACCGATTAAAGCCAACAAAGCTATTAAACATCATTAAGCTATCCGAAGAAAAGTTGGGTATTGAAGATGCCGAAATAGAAGTAGAATACCAAAGCGAAACGGTTGGTAAATACGATTTGAATTTTAACGGAAACCATTTTGTACTGAAAAACAAGCAAACCGCTTGCCTGGCAAGTGATGCTTGCGGTATTCCTGCCGAAAAGCAAAAGGTAAAATTATCAGAGCTGAATAATGCTTGCTGTACACCAAATTCGGGATGTTGCTAAACACTAAAAACAAAATGCGATGTATCAAAAACTAATCGAAATCATTAACAACAAAATTGATGTACAAAGCATCAGCGAAGAACGTAAAGCCGTATTACAACCGCTGATTGATTTTATACAGCAAAAAGTAAACGACAGGCAGGATATAAATATCAATTTCATCTGTACCCACAATTCCCGAAGAAGCCATTTATCACAGGTTTGGGCACAGGTAGCGTCAGCACATTTTAATATACCAAATGTACATTGTTATTCGGGCGGTACGGAAGAAACGTCACTATTTCCGAAAGTTGCAGAAACATTGACTAATCAGGGGTTTAACATTTTCAAAATCGCAGATACTAATAACCCTGTATATGCCATAAAATACAGCGATAATGCTTTGCCTGTTATCGGCTTTTCAAAAAAGTACGATAGTCCTTTCAACCCAGTATCAGCATTTACAGCCATTATGACCTGTTCACAGGCAGACGGTGGATGTCCATTTATTGCAGGTGCAGAAAAAAGGATACCTATCACATTTGAAGACCCTAAAATTTCAGACAATACACCGGAGCAATCACAGGTATATGCAGAAAGAAGTTTACAGATAGCAACGGAAATGTTTTATGTTTTTTCAAAAGTCAGTCAATAACCAATGCAACCAAAACTAAAATTTCTTGACCGTTACCTTACCTTATGGATATTCCTTGCAATGGCAGCAGGTATAGGTTTAGGGTATTTCTTTCCGGGAATATCAAAAATTACAAATGCTTTATCCGTAGGCACTACAAACGTTCCTTTGGCAATAGGTCTGATACTGATGATGTACCCGCCATTGGCAAAAGTGGATTATTCATTATTGCCCCAAGCATTTAAGGATAAAAAAGTAATCGGCATATCCTTATTGCTCAATTGGGTTATCGGTACAATATTGATGTTCGGATTAGCCGTTTTGTTTTTACGTAATGAACCCGATTATATGACAGGCTTGATATTGATAGGTTTGGCAAGATGTATCGCAATGGTAATCGTATGGAGCGATTTAGCTAAAGCAAACAGAGAATACACAGCTATGTTAGTTGCATTAAACAGCATCTTTCAGATAATTTCTTATAGCTTCTTAGTTTGGTTATTCATTAATGTATTACCAAGCAAAT
The DNA here is from genome assembly GCF_014218905.1 of Chryseobacterium sp. C3. Lineage (NCBI taxonomy): Bacteria > Pseudomonadati > Bacteroidota > Flavobacteriia > Flavobacteriales > Weeksellaceae > Chryseobacterium > Chryseobacterium sp. C3. The sequence goes on from NZ_JACLCU010000004.1 coordinate 116,430, forward strand.
TAGGAGTAGCCAATTTCAATGTAAGCGTATCAATGAAAGACGTAACCGAAAGCGTATTAATATACTTAGGCATTCCTTTCTTAGCAGGTTTTATAAGCCGTTACGCATTGGTAAAGTCAAAAGGAATAGAATGGTATAACAGGAAATTTGTACCTCGAATATCGCCCATTACATTATATGCTTTACTGTTTACAATCGTATTAATGTTCAGTCTGAAAGGCGATAAAATATTAGAACTGCCAATGGATGTAGTAAAAGTAGCCATACCGTTAATCATCTATTTTGTACTAATGTTTTTTGTCAGCTTCTTTATCAATAAATCTTTAAACGTTCCTTACGACAAAAACGCATCCATCGCATTTACAGCCACAGGAAACAATTTTGAATTGGCAATAGCCGTAGCAATAGCGGTTTTCGGTATTCATTCTCCACAGGCATTTGTGGGCGTTATAGGACCGTTGGTAGAAGTACCTGTACTGATACTGTTGGTAAAAGCAAGTTTATGGCTAAAGAAGAAATATTACTAAAGGTTATTTAAGAACGTATTAGAGCATTTTGAAGCATAAAAAAACTAAAAATGAACCTCCGATAATTCGGAGGTTCATTTTTTACGGCTTGTTCAATATTTGAAGCATCCTGCCGACTTCAATATCCATTCTTGAAAAAGCAAACCATTTTTTGCCCAGGTCTTTGAGCGATGCCCCTATATGGTAGAGTTCTGTATGGTCAATAATCAAAAAACGGTCGTGGGCGTCGGAAAACACTTCAATTTCTATCGGAGGATATTGGCTATTGTAGCGTTGTAAGTCTAACCGTAACTGATTGCTGATACTTTTGGTAAGGATTGTAGCGGTTACATTAGTCTTACGCTTACCCAACAAGGTAAGCACCGTATCATCCACATAATTATCAAGCAGGATAACAGAGCTTTTGGCACTACGGATAATATCGGAAACAAAGGCGTAGGCATCAAAAATCTGCCCGTTGTAGAAAATGCCTTTTTCGCTGTGCAGCTTGTCGCTTTCCAAAGCCTTAAAAATCTCTTCAAATTTTTGGTCGGCTTCCAGTTGCTTTAACTCGATATTGTCCAAACGATGAAACAAAGAAGCGTTGCTGATGAGCATACGCCGCATTTCTACAAAGGCTTCCATTATTTCCACACTCATTTTAACGGCTATATCAGAACGAAGTATGGCAGATGCCATTGCAACGCCTTGTTCCGTAAAAGCATAGGGCAAATAACGTCTGCCGCCGTAATTTAAACTTGAGGTTCCAATTTGGAACCTCAAGTTTTCAACTTCCTCTTCGGTCAGTTGAAAGCAGAATGATACAGGAAAACGCTTAATATTTCTTTTAACAGCTTTGTTCAGGTTCTTTGTTTCTACCTGATATAAGGCAGCGAGGTCGCTATCCAACATTACCTGTTTGCCCCGGATAGTATAAATCAGGTTCCTGATTTCTTTGGGTACGATTGACGGTTTATTTTCCATTGCGTTTACTGCTTTTGTTTTTTTCAAACTCAAAGGAACTTTCAGCGTTTTCTTTCAGAATGATGTAAGCATCGAATTTCTTTCCGGCTTTGCTTGTCATTCCTTTGATAAGAGAGGTTTTGCCTTTATTGACAAGGTTTGTTACATTTTCGATACTGATTTGTACACCGCAGACGGTGCGGAACTGTACCCAGTTACAAGCCTCATCAGGGCATTTCACAATCTTGTCACGGATAATAAGCTGCTGACTTTTGCATTTCGGGCAGGTTAGTTTGGGTTGGTTGGTGCTTGCAATAGAGGTTTGTAGCAATTCATCGGTAATAGATTTGGCATAGGTTTCCATTTCCTTTTGGAATGTTCCGGCATCCGCTTCGTTATTTTCTATTTTCTGTAACGCCAATTCCCATTCGGCAGTCATTGCCACGTCTGCAATTTTCCGGTCTTTTACAAGCCCGTACACCTGCAATCCTTTTTCCGTAGGGATTAAAGAACGTTTATCCCGTTGGATATAATTACGGGTAAACAGGGTTTCGATAATGGCGGCTCTTGTTGCAGGAGTACCGATGCCGATATTTTTGAGGGCTTTGCGTTCTTCTTCGTTCTCAATTTCTTTCCCTGCGGTTTCCATAGCCGACAAAAGCCCGGCTTCGGTGTAAAGCACTGGTGGTTTGGTCTGCTTTTCCAAAACTGCGGCTTCCTTTATGGCAAGTTCGTCGCCTTTATGCAGTTCAGGTAATTCCTGCACTGGCTCTTCGCCGTCATCGGTAAAACTTCCTTTTATGGAACGCCAACCCGCTTCCTGAATTTTACAGCCTTTTGCCGTAAAGTCGTAATGCAATACCTGTAATGATACATCGGTTATTTCTTTGACACAGGCTTGCGATATGGCTTCAAGCAAGCGAAGCGCAATCATATTGTAAATCTTGTTTTCGTCTGCATTAAGTACGGACGGCACTTTGTCCGTAATCAACAAACCGTGATGGTCCGTTACACGGAGGTCATTCACGATACGTTTGTTGAACCGTCCCCATTTGATTTTGGTAAGGGCTTGCTTGCAATCCTCACGATTTTGCAATGCCCGCACGAGGTTTGGAATTTCTGCCCACATATCTTCAGGGATGTATTTGCTCCCGGTACGTGGGTACGTGATAAACTTCTTTTCGTACAGGCTTTGCGCAATATTGAGCGTTGCTTCAGCAGATAATTTCAGCCTTTTGTTGGCTTCCTTTTGTAAGCCTGTCAGGTCGAAAAGCAAGGGCGGTTGTTCTGTAACGCTTTTGGTTTCTACTGATGTAAAGGTTGCCGTTGCGCCACGCTGAATAGCTTTAAGGGTATCATCAGCAAGTTGCTTTTCGTCCCATTTGGTTGCGGAAATACTTTTGAAATCAACCTGGGCTTTGTTGTGCGTTAATTGTATCTGCCAGTATTTCTTTACCGTGAAATTCTTATTGTCGAGGTAACGTTTGCATATCAAAGCCAGTGTGGGCGTTTGCACTCTTCCAAGCGAATAGATACCATTGCCTGCGGCAATGCTCAATGCCTGTGTAGCATTGATGCCTACAAGCCAGTCGGCACGGCTTCTGCCTTGCGCTGCCTGATACAGTCCGTCAAATGCTGCCCCGTCTTTTAGGTTGTTGAAGCCTTGCTTTATTGCCTTTTCGGTAAGCGAACTTATCCAAAGGCGTTCAAAAGGTTTGTTGCATTTCAGGTATTCATAAATGTACCTGAAAATGAGTTCGCCCTCACGACCTGCATCGGTAGCAACGATGATGCTGTTGCTTTGCTTAAAAAGCTGCTCAATGACTTTCAGTTGCTTTAATGCGCCAGTATCGGCGGTGTACCCTTTGTCTTTTTTGACCTTGCGGACGGTCAATAAAAACGGGTTGGGCAATATCGGCAGGGATGCTTTATCAAATCCCGAAATGCCGTAATCTTCGGGCATTCCCAGTCCTATTAAATGACCGAATGCCCACGTAACAAAATAGCCGTTACCTGTCAGGTAGCCATCCTTTTTATCGGATGCTCCCACAAGTCCGGCTATTTCCCTTGCTACGCTTGGTTTTTCTGCAATGATTGTTTTCATACTGTATTACATTTTTCTGCCTTTGGATTTTTCAGGCTTGTTATCCTGTTGCTCCTGCTGCTTCTCGTTTTTCGGTCTTTGCTGCCCGGACTTCAAAGGCTCTTGGACGTTCTTGGTCGCTTCGTTGGTTTTACCCTCCGAATTGACGGCAGTTTGTGTTTTATGAGTTTCGGCAGGTTCTACCCGTGCTTTGTACTGACCGGGAAACTCAAAATTGGTCTTTCCGGTATCTTTGTCGAACGTGATATAACCCTTATACGGTTGGTCTTTTTTGTCTTTCAGTTCAACGTATATGGTTTGTCCGGCTTTGAACTTGTTGTACTGCTCATCATCCAGTTCTTTGCCCCTGAAAGTTCTTGGAGCTTCTTGCGGTTGGCTTTGCTGATTGCTTTGTTGGGTATTCTGTTGGTTCGTTTGCGCCTGCTGATTGTTGTTGCTTCTGTCAAACAGGAACTCAACATACCGTTTGTCCGCATTGAATTGTACAGTTGCCGAAAACTCCGTTCCTTTCGAGGAAATCATACCCTCTAAATAGAGCGGTTTGCCCTCCATCAGCGTTTGTTTTTGTTCGTCATTCAGCTTTACGCCCTTAATTTCATCGGGAATTTTTATAAACTCCGTGCGCAGTGCAACCACGTCATTGGTCAGCCTGTCAATACTTATAATGGACGGCATCAGGTCGCCTGTTTTGGAGTTTACCAAATTGACGACACGCCCCATATTACCCGTTTCGAGCAGGTTTTTCTTGTCTTCGTCCGTAAACTTGTGACCGAAAAATTCAAAGTGGAGGTTAGGTTCTCTTTTGATACCGTGTATTGCCACGATAACATTGCCGTCTTCCGCTTGCTGTAAAGACAGGCGGGCATCCGTGCGGAGGATAGAGCCCCCGAGGTTGATACCTATCGGTAAAAGCTCATTGGTTTTATAACCTCGTAACAAAGGGTCGAGCAGGTTCCTTTTTTCAAGATACTCTTTGCTCAATCCGAGGTTTTTCATTGTGTCCCAATCAATCTGCTCCGGCTTGTAGCGATATTCGCTTGTTTCCGTTGTTGTTTGTGCTGTTGCCATATTATTTTGATTTTCTTGTTTTTTATCGGGTTGGGGTTCTGCTTTCACTTCGTGTTCTTTCAGCACTTTTTCGCCCTGTGGAGTGGGCTTATCTACGTGCTTTTGTAATTCCTCTGCTTTTTCAGCAGCAACCGAGGCAGGCACTTTGAAGAAAGTAAAGTTTGTAGGGTTCTTTAACTGGCTGAAAAAATTGGAAAAGAAGTTGGAAAAGAAATCACCGCTTTTATCCACACGCATAAACTGGTTTTGATTTTTCTTCGTGGGGTCAACGGTTTCCATTTTCCCGTTTTCGTCTATACTCTTTACTGCCTGGATTTTCATTTTCTCTTTATCCAGTACGAGTAAGATGTCCGAAAGCTGTTCGGGCATTTCCTGTTTATTAGTTGTTTCTTCGCTCATAATCTGAAAATTTCACAATTTCACGATCGAATGTAAAGGAAGCCTTCACTGATTTGCTTTATGTGGCACTCAAAGGCAGCGTTTGTCACTTATTGGCATCCAGTTTAGGTAACGGAGGGTTAAAACTTTCCCTGATGAACTGATGCACATCGGATAGCTTGTAATACAGTTTTCCGCTAATGGTATAATAAGGGAGCTTACCTATGGAGCGATACCGTTGCAGGGAACGGTTACTGATTTTCAGCATTTGCAATAAATCCTGATTATCCAGTAACTCTTCGCCGTCTATGCTGTTGCGCTTCTTTTGTAAATCGTCTATGTGGTTGCCAAGAATGTCCAGCCTGTCCATTATGCGTTCCATCCACGCCACAAATTCCATTTTGTCGATATTCATACGGGTACGCTTTTAATGATTACCTGATTTCAGCTTTCTGCCTTTCTCGATATAGCTTTTGCCTTTCGCCATAAGCTGCTCCACATATTCATCGGTCGTCTGCACGGCGTTAGCGTTGAGCATTTCCTTGATAGCACCAATCGTATAGTAATACTGCCCGTACATTTTTGAAAAAGCTATCTGCCCGTTGGTGCGCATACGCCACAACGTTTTTTCGCTGATGTGGAGATACTGGCAGACTTCGTGATTGTTGAGCCATAAGCTATCGTAGCTTGTATCTTCCAGTTTGAGGATATATTCGCTAATGGCTTTCAACCGTTCGTTGAGGTGCTTCCACACTTCTTCGTCAACTGTTATAATGTTCATTGCACTATTGTTTAATATTCACAGTACAAAATTCAGAAGTGTGGCAGTGTTTGTCTGCCAATGCGTACCCATTGGTTTGGCACTTTTTTTCAAATTTTTTGCAATGAGAAAAACCCTTGTTTAATAAGGGTTTTAGCGTGTTTCGGTTATTTTGTAGTAGCCTTTTGCCCATATATGCCAATTGGCATATATGGGCAAAGAAAAAGCAGTACATTTTGTGTACTGCTTTCAAACACCCGTGCTGATGTTGCTAAAGGTCTTTATCCATATACTCTTCGAGGGAAATTTTGAGCTGGTCTAAAAACACCGTTCGGGAGCCTGCCCTTGTTTTCATTCGGTGGAAAGAATGATGTATATCGTTCAAGGGCGTTCGGAAGAGGATTTGGAAAATCAATGCTAATTTCCTGATGCCTATTTTCCCGTATGCAATAGATTTGGAAACATACAGGGCGTAAATCAATTCTATCAGTGCATTTTGCGAGTTCGTCCACGAAATGTCTTTGTTTCCATCACCGTTTATTGAAATGGTATCGGGATTTTTTTCAGGGTTTATTTTGGTAAGCAAGAAAGTATAAAGTAATTCATTGGCTATAATATGGGCAACTTTGTTATCGTAATAAGTAGAAAAGCTAAGGTCAATTTCAAATACACTACTTTTTAGACCATCGTGGTAATTGATTTTTCCGAGCCTGAAATAACTGTGGTCACGGTCAGTTCTGCCTGCACGATAGTACCTGTAAAAATCCTCATTGGATATGCTTTCCTTGTATTCGGATTTCAGAATTTTCAGTTGGTTTTCAAAATAACTTTGGTGTATTCTCCCTGCACTTACGGGGCAGGTAGTTTCAATGCGGAATACCTTATTGTAATAAATAAGTTTTCCTAAAATCTGCGGTTTGATATTCTTGAAAAAATTGATTTCCTGCCGTTCGTCCTTAAATCCGGTCTGCAAGACTTTCATCTTTATAGTAAACAGCATTTCCTTTAAGAATAAGGTCATTTGGTAAGCCTCATCCGCAGTTTGCATCATTTGAGAAGATAGCATATCTTCCTGACGCTGAATTTCCGATAATATTTTGTTCAACACGATTTCCATAGCTTAGATTTTTAGAGATTAACACCATACGTTTCGGATTTACATTTTTGTTTATTTGTCAAAACTTGGAAATAATATCGGAACCAATATCACAGGTTGCCCCCATATTGGGGAAGATTTATTTTATAACGCCTTATGATGTATATTGGAAAAAGCAGAAAAAAGGGTTAAGTACGCTACGACTTAACCCTTTTTTTTATTAAATTTGCGGTAATGATTTACAAGGTAATCAGATGAAAGCGAGTGCAGTAAGCACCATTACTAAATCGTTACCGATAGCACTTTCGGTTCTTGTAAACTACTCTTTATTAGCCACTTTGGGCTATATTAATCTTTTTTAATAAAAAATCCCAGTTTTTCAACCGGGATTTTCTGTTTGAAAAAGTACCAACTAATTTCAAACTACAATTTAGCTATATGAATGTTTTGGTGTTTTGGTTAATTGCACATCGTTAAAAACTGATGGCTCATCTGTACTTTGAATCTCGCGTCTGATTTCAGCTTAGAATAGATCATGCTTTCAAAAGCCTGTACTTCTTTTAATTTCTGATCTATGAATTCTGCGATCTGAACAATGGAAAAAAGAAAATCTCTATATACCGCAATATTTACCGTTTGTCCGTGAACCGGAAGATAAGCTTTCAGAAAAGGAATTGTCGCCTGATGCTGGTTGTAGTTTACACAGTATCCCGCTCCTTCACGCGATGTGATGATCTCAAAATCGTTGATAAAATCCAGCACGTTTTTATCTTCTTTATTACTATTTTTCGACAAGTATCTGTTGATTTTATCCAAAATATGCTGTGCATATTCCATCATCGTAACGGTTTTCCATTCGAACTGATGATTGATTTTTTTCAAATTTTTGGCAGGCTTTCCGTTTACACAGGTGGTGCAGAAAGAAATCCCGATTTTGTCGTGATAAGGAAAAAAGCAGTCTTTAATCTGTATGGAAGCATCTGCCTGAAGTCTGTCGTTGGCAAAGTTGTAATACAGATAAGGGCTGTACAGATCCGAAAGTGCTTTCAGATAGTCGGTTTCGCTTGTATTCTTATATTCTTCAAACCATTTTTCAAGGTTGTCGTAATAGGTATTTTCAAACTCTTTAAAACTTAGATATAATGGCAGTTCCATAGCTTCGTAATTTTGATAAGACAAAGCTATTGCGGTAATGCGACAAAACTCGACGTGTTATTTTTTAGTTTTGAATTTTTTTTGAATTGATGATTTTGGATTGATGTAATAAAGTGAATACGATCTAAAATACGTCCACTGATTCGCGCTCAGGAAAACATTGCAAATTCCAACTACCTGAAATTTAATTGTAAAATTCATCATTCATCATTCATCATTCATCATTTATCATTTATCATTTATCATAATTCGTCATAATAAATTCAAAATAATGAATCATCTTCATATAATTTTCGATGCTGAGATATTCATTGGTGCTGTGAATGCTCTGTTGTTCAGAATTATTGATTTTAACAGGCATAAATCTGTAAATGTTTTTACTTACCATCTGATATTTGTAGGCATCCGTTCCGCCCAATGTAAGATACGGCGTTACAATAGCTGCCGGATAAAGCTGTTTTACTCCTTGTTCAATTAGCTGATACGCTTTTGTATTGCTTGATGAAACTGCGGAAGCTTCTCTGGTATTGTCAATTTCTTCCACTTCCACCTCAAAACCTTCGGTTGCTTTGGCAATATGTGCTTTTACATCTTTTACGGTATTTCCGGGAAGCAGCCTGAAATTAACCACAAATTCCACTTCGGGAGAAAGTACATTGGTTCCGTCACTTCCCTTCATCATGGTAAGCGCCGTTGTTGTGCGAACCAAGGCGTTGGTAGAATTATTTTTGGTAAGCTGAGAAAGAAGAAGCGGTTTCAAAAGCCATTGATTGGAGATTGCCATTCTGCTCGGGAAAGACATGGAACTTCCTATATTATCAAAAAACTGTTGGATTAAAGGGGTAATTACCGGTTTCATCTGATCGTCTTCCAGTCGCTGCATAATAACGGCAGCTTTTCCGATCGCACTTTCCATGGGCGGTGTCGACGAATGTCCGCCTAAACCTTTCACTTTTATTTTGGCAGAAAGAAAACCTTTTTCTGCACAGCCGATTACCGCTACATCCGAATCGATTCCGGAAATGCTTCCTTTTTCTAAAATTAAACCGCCTTCATCATAAACAGCATCAAACTGTATGTTTTTTTTCTTAAAATAAGAGGCGATTTGTGTTGCTCCCTTCTTCCCTCCTACTTCTTCATCGAATCCGAAAGCCAGATAGATATCGCGTTTCGGCGTATGTTTATTTTTAATTACATTATTCATGGATTCCATCAGAGAAAAGAGCATTCCTTTCATGTCAATTGCTCCGCGTCCGTAAATTCTTCCATTGGCAACGGCTCCTGAAAACGGAGCAAAATCCCAGTCTTCAGCAACTTTTGTAATGGCTGGAAAAGGTTTATCATTGGGTCTGAAAACATTTTCTGCTGTATTTTTCACCTCCGCATCTCCGGGAGGAACCACATCAATATGGGACAGAAACATAATGGGAGCGAGACCTGGATTGCTTCCTTTAAGCCTGAAAACCAGACCATAAGTATTCACCTCAACATATTCTGTATTTTTATAAACTTCTGGATATGCTTTTTTCAGATATTCTTTAAATGTTACAAAAGGGGAATAATCGAAATCCCCTAATTCTCCGGTGGAAACTGTTGGGATCTTTAATCCGTCGGAAAAACGTTTAACAACCGAATCGTTCTTCACAAATTTCCATCCTCCGGAATCTGCCTGATCTGTTTTTTTGAAAGGATAGGTAAAGGTTCTGATTAAAACGATAATGATTAATATAAGTATGATACTGATTAAAATGTAGAGGAGTTTTTTCATGGAAATTTTGGATTTGATGGTTTTTATATCCCGCAGATTTCTGATTACTCAGATTTTCTGTTCGAAATATTTTTTTTGCAGGCTTTAATTTTATTTTCGAAGTTAGTAAAATACTCTCTAAAGTTGCAAAAAGTATTTTTCAAGTTCCGAATATTTAAATTTAAGTTAAAAAAATACTACTAAAAGTTTGAAAAAGCATAATTAAAATTCTTTACTTTATAATTACAGTTATTAAAATATGTAATAAAGTTGCTAAATGTATGATTAGAGTTGCTTATTGTAATATTCGTGTCTGGAAAATATTAATTCAAGTTTACTTCATCTACATTAATATCAAGAAAAGCAAAAACTCCTGTATGAAATTTCCAATTCATTACAGGAGCCTTTTAATCTTTTCTAAATTTTTATATCATGATTTTATTTTACTGAATAATATCCCTGAAATTTGTTTGTACTGAGGACTTGTAGCTCCGAAAACTGATTTTACATACTGCTTTACTTCTTTTGCTACCTGACAAAGTCCGGTGAGATTATTATATAAAACCTGATCTCTTGATAATCTGGCATTGGAATATTCTGTGTAGCTGTTAATATGGGCTGTGTTCTTATTTTGTAAGTCAGTTAGTTTTGTTTGTAATGAAGTTATTTTAAGATCTTCTTCATTGGGACTATAAGATTCACTTTGTTCCAAAACCTGTAATAAATTGAAGAAGTTATTAATCTTACTGTCGTAGCTTTGTTGTGAAGTGGAGATCGTTTTAGTTACAGGTTCTGAATTTTCATCTAAATTTTGGTTTTCTGTTTTTGCTTTTGTCCTGCCCTGTAATTTTTTGTTATATGATTTTGCATTATTGAGCATCATAGGATTGTTTGCTGAAACTGCTAAGGCATTAACGATTTTTGTTGCTAACGGATTTAGTTCTTTAAAAGCATCAGCTCTCTGATTGGTAGCGTTATCAAAAACGGTCTTCTTGGTCTGTGTCTCTGTAAGTTTCTGAAGCGCATTCTGATAAAGCGTTTATAAACCTGTAATTTTTAGTTCTTCTTTTACCGGATTGTATTTTTCGCCATACCCTCTGCAAAAAGAGATAAGATCCTGAAGGTTGGCAATATTTTTTGCATGACCTGTTTCGCTCACCGAGCTTTTTGTGTTTTTCATATCTGTCTTTTTTATTGTAAAACAAATATATAAGATTGTTCTAATAATTTGCCAAAAACAAAAATTAATCATTTAATTAACAGATAGTTGAAAAATTATTATTTGATATTATTTTTATTATTAAATGGATTAATTATTTTTTGAAATTTTATAGAATAATTTTTTACTATGGATTATAAATATTTGATTAATCTTTGATTTTATGAGATAAAAGATGTCTAGTTTTTGGGGAGACTTACAAATGATCTTAAAAAATAATTGATACTTTTATTGATCAGAAAAAATTTAAATATTTATAAAGTAAAATATTGCATTATAAAACACAAAACCCACCGCAATTGCGGTGGGTTATTTATTGTTGCTCACGGATTACAAATCCGCGAGATCGGGTTTTTATTAAAAATCATGTGTTAATTTTTTCATTAACAGAAGAGCAAAAAGTCATCTAAATAAATATACATTTTATAAATCATTCATAATATAAATTCGTAGCAGGTAACTCTTTAACATTTTTTTTTCTATAAATTATAGAATCTAAAACCTTCCTAAAGTTTACTATTCTTTTTCCTTTTGAGCAATTTTGTTTAGGGTTACTATGACTATATGTAAATATAATGTCTTTAATTTTATTATTATTAACTATTTTAACATGTATAAAATGTGGATCATTTATGGGAAGAATATTACATGAAAAGTCATTCGGTAAATCTAAAATGGAATAATTATTTATTTCATTAACTATTTTTTTAATCTCCTCCTCTGTAAGAACGACTTTTCTTGTACTATCACTTCTTTTCATTTGATCATTAGCTTCGTAATTTCTTGTAAACAAACTATCTTTAGAACTATAATGATCTTCACCTTTCCAATATTCAAAATAAAAATTTTGACTTTGAACTTTTGTGTTATTTCTGGAACAAGAAAAGAAGGATAGTAACAAAAAAAGATATATTTTCATTTAATATGATAATTTACGTTTAAAAATAGGTTCAAAAAATTTCATAAACTTCTGATAAGCCTGAAAGCCTTGTGAGTCTAAAGACATTATACGTTTCAAAATTTCTCCTTGACTGATTAAATTCATGCCACTTGTAGGCATATTATTTAATTTAACTAACGTCCATTCACTATCCTTTATTGCTAAATGCTCAAGATTATTAAGTGTATTTGTAGGATTATCAAATCTAGCATGGTATATAATCCCGGCAGAGTTGTAATAGGCATGAGCAGTTTCGTGTGCCATTGTTTTAGCTAATAAATATTTATTCTGAAGCACCTTATATGAATAAGTAATACTGGTACTATTTCTAAAGAAATTAAATCTAGAAACAGCAAGGTCTCCTGTAATTTTACCATCAACAATTTTACCATCAATAAGCCCATATGTATCATAAGAATCAAAATCAATAGTTTCACTTCTAACTCCGTATTTTGCATCACCATACGTACTTCTTGCATCTTTTACCCTATCTACAGGATCTTTTGCATAATACGGATCTGTAGCGTCTACATCAGCAGCACTCACACTTACATCAACATCTTCTACTTTTAATTCTTGCTTAAACTTAAATCCGGTTCTTCTATATACTGATATTGTATAACTGACTGCTGATGTTGCAGCTCCAATAACAGCACCTTTTATAAGACCTTTCAAAAAGTTATCTCCATTGATAAGAGCTACTACACCGCCACTGGCAGCTCCTGAAATAGCTCCATTTCCAACGGTAGCCAAGAAGCTTCCGGCACTAAATATCTGCCCGGCTCCTGCGGAGACGGCTCCTGTTACAGCACCGGTGACAAGAGCTTTTGCAAAGCCTCCTAAACTCCAGTTATTATTAATTGCTGCCTGAATTGTGTACATCGCAACACTTATTGCTGCACCAATAAGTGCTCCTGTACCGATTGCAACAGCATTTGCGACCAACCATGTAATGACCGGAGCCAAGAAGATGAATTCTCCAGACGGATCATTAAACATTAAAGGGTTATTCAACACATACCCATACTTATTGTAATTTTGAGTATTGTAAGGATCCTGAATGTTTTCATCTGCATTTAAGAACCTTCTTAATAATGGATCGTATAATCTTCCATTCATATGAATAATTCCAATTTCAGGAAAATATTCATGACTTGTATATCCTCTGTCTAATAATGAATTTCCATTGGCAAGAAGAGTATTGATTTGATTACGATCTGTAACTACCGCTTTATTTCCTTTTTGGAAATGAGTCATATTACCCCAAGCATCAAAATGCCTTTGCTCTAATTTATAGCCATTTTCATCGGTTATTGCTAAAATACTTCCTAAATAATCTTTATGCAAAAATTTATAAGAACCTGTAGTTTCAGCATAGTTTTTAATGAAAATGATATCACTTTTATAAGGATTTCCTCCAATATAAAGAATATGTTTCTCTGCTCCTGTACTATTATTCAATTGAATTTCGAAGCTTCCATCTTCACTATAAAATTTAGTAAATTGACCGTCCCCATCCGCATTGAAGTTTCCACCGTATGTAACTCTTTGCCTCATACTTGTTAATCCATATTGGAAGGCAACATCTCCCTTCATTCCATCGATAAATACAGGATCATTATTTTCATTATAAGCGATGGTTTGAATTAAATCATTATTATAATTTTGCTCTCCCGCAGAATTCAATATCATCCCGGTTGGTTGATAAATCTTAGCAGCATTATCATATTTAATTGTTCCCACCTGATCATTTTCCATAATTCTTCCTTTAACATCGTAAACATTTCTATTTACAGAAGGTTTAGTTCCTGTTACAGGATTCGTCCAATTTACAAGGCGGTTGTTATCATCATAATCAAAAGTTTCTGTGATATTAAAATCGCCACCTGTTGTTCTGCTTTCCAGTTCATTTTTAATAGCATTAAATGAATAAGATAGTTGAAGAATACTAGGTTTTACCTGTGAAGAATGATTTACGTTTGTTAAGAAACCATTTGTATCATAAGTATTATTAATAGTAGTCTCTCCCAGTTTTGCTTTTAAAATTTGTCCTTTAGCGGTAGTTTCCTGCAATTCTGAAAGTATCTTTCCAGAATTTTTATCTTTTATTTGGTACAACTCACCATTCCAAGGATTATATACATTTTCTAGTTGTACTTTCGTAAGTGTTCCAGAAGAATATAATTGTTTTTCGTAAGAAATTATTCTTCCTTTATCATCATAAGTGATTCCTTTATTAATAAAAATCTTTCCGTTGCTGCTCTCTGAAGAAGATAATATTCTTCCTTGCGGATCAAAGGATACGTTTGAACTGTAGGCTTTTCCTTTTGATATTCCGACTTTTGAAATAACTCTACCTTTATTATCATAAGTAAAGGAAATTGTTTTGCTGGTAGCCTGTCCTCCGTCTATGGTTGATACTTCGGTCTGAGTAATAAGCTGTCCTAAATTATTATGAGTATATTCTTTTGTTCCTTTTGGACTTATAATCTTTTTAGGTTGCCCCGCACCATCATATTCATATTTATACAATCCGTTAGATGGGTCATTTAGCTCTGACTTGTTACCCCAAGAGTTATATTTTGTAGTTACAGTGTTATTTCCATATTGAGCTTTTATTTGCTCTCCGGCTGCATTATATGAGAATATAATTGTTCCTCCTTTATCGGTAGAAGATATAACATTGCCTAAGGCATCTGTTGTCTTGGATGTTGTTCTTCCGTAGCCATTGAGCTCTTTCACATTAGTTGTTAAACCGGAAACAATAGTTTCCATCTGCTTCCCATTAAATGTTTGTGCAGTTATTTTTGCAGGAAATAAAGTATCGTCATAAACAATAGTATTCCACTCTGATGCTCCTTGTCCTTCAAAATAAGGTTCGCTATCTTTTATTTTTCTTCCTAAGAGATCATACTGTACTTCTTTTGAAATATATTTTCCTTGTACGAAAGCTTTAATAGAAGTTTTATATTCCTGCCCTAGCTTGTTTGTATATCTTTTAGATATTTTGCCATCAGGATCATTTTGGGTAATTATGATATTCGAATTATTATCTCTATCATATTGATATGTTGTAGTTCCAGATATATTACTTTTTGAAGTCAATAATTTTCCCCAATTATCATAAGTATTGGCAAGAACATTCCCAAGTGGATCAGTCTGAGTGAGCATTTGCCCCCAAGTATCATAGGTAGTAGTAGTCTCTAAGCCAAGATTATCAGTTTTTTTAACAACAAATCTTCCTTTAGAATCGTATTCGGTTCCTGCAACCTGGGTTTGAGAATCGATGCTATTAGTTATAATTTTTTGAGTGACATTTCCAAATCCGTCAAAGTTATATGTTTCTAATAAATATTCTGTATTATTTCTATTCCAGCTTTTTGATGTCTTTAAAAGATTATTTTCATATGTATATTCTGTATTTGAAGATTGTGTATCTCCATAAGCATATACTATATCCTTTTTTGATTTTGGGCGCCCGATATAGTAGTTTTCACCTATTCCGGATTCATTATTAAAATAGTCATAAAAAGAATTTTTAATGCCATAGCCATTATTAATGCTAGAACTGCTTCTTACAGGAAGATAATAATTTCCATATGAGACCAAACCTGCCGTTGTAATTCCCGTTAAAAAGTTTTTCTCTAAAGTAGTTCTAGGAAGGATTGCAGTTACTACTTTCGGTCTATCTGCATCATTTACAGTTAAAACAACATTTCCATCTATTAATTCATCTTTTTGATAATCGGTAGATTTGAATGAAAGTAATTGTGTGTTATTTTCGGAAATATCAGTCGGGAATATCTTACTCTCGTCGTTTGTTCTTATAGACCATTCTTTTATAGGAGATGAATCAAGAAGTGGATTAATTTCTACTCCTGTCCATACTTTTGTGTTTTCAAAATTATCTGCATACCAAGAAGAGCGAGCTACTTGATGATAGCCTACGATTCCTTTTCCTTGCATATGAGAGGTCATTCCTCTATATCTGAAATCCTGTTTTCTGTTTTCTTGTAAAAGCTGAGATACTGCATAAGAATTATCTGCACGAGCGAATGATACGTATGGATAATATTCTTTTTTAGTTTTAGTATAAAAATAAGGATTTGTATCCGGATTCAATTCTTTATAATCAATTGTAGTTGTAACACCAGCCTGATTGATGGATTTAATTCTGGATAGTTCGGCTAAAGGAGTCTGTGCTTTATACTTATGTACTCTCGTTTTTTTAAATACGAAAATATCATAATAATTATTATTGGATTTGATTGGATTGGTTAATGGTTGAAATAATCCATAATCTCCACCTCCTACACTGTATGATGGGCTTGAAGAGCTTAATCCCGGAACAAAATTCGTCCCTCCATTCGCCAATAATGTATTAACCTCATACTGTACACTTCTCCACATAGCATTTCCACTATTGTCTATTGCACCTACTGTACTTTTCGAATAAATAAATACAATATCAGATTTTCCATCTTTATTGATGTCTGAAATAGAATAAAAGTGATGATCAAGTAAAGATAAATTTGCAGGTTGGGTCGGTTTTCTATACTTTAGAAAATTCTGCTTCAAAGTATTTTCAAATCCATTTTCTGTACCCATGTAAAACCTCCAGTTATCTGCACTTTGATTTGCTGTAGTTGGAATTGTAAAATCCAGATTTCCATCTCCATTGAAATCTCCAAAAAGTATAGGATAATCAGGGTCTTTGGTTTCTACTAAGTTTCCTGAAAACTTAATTTTCTTGAGATATTGGGTTGGTGATGTTTTAACAAGTTCAAAAACAGTATATGTTGTGTTTGAAATGTTGATAATTTCTGTCTTTCCATCGCCATCCACATCCATATACACTTGATTTGGATAATCGCTTTCAAGAATTCCAGAGAATGGTGCGTAGGTTGAAAACGGAGCATTTGCATCTTTTAAATCTACAATATATTTATCTACAAATCCAAATCCTGACTGTGGTGATGAAGTAATAAACAAATCGGAAATTCCATCTCCATTTATGTCACCCTCGTTAAGGCTTATATTACACGATGTACAAGGTGTCTGAGATAAAACTTTTTCAAAAACCTTCACAAAGGTGTTGTTTCTAAAGATATAACCTACAGCTTTACCATTTTCATATTGAACAATTCCGTTTCCGTTATAAACTTGCCCTTCTTCATCTAACAGAACATTGACTACTTTAGCTTCTGCATTAAATACCTTTCCTGTAGAGATATCCTGATATGAATCGTTAAAAGCTCCAAGCTTTACAACACCATTATTCATTACAAAATCCAAATAAGAATCTCCGTTAAAGTCTCCTGTAAGCTTAACGTCATCAAAAGAACTGCTATTAAAAGGTAAAACTCCATAATAGTCTACACTTGCAGGAACTGAATTTGGATATGTAAATGTGACTGGATTGGCAGCTTCTCCTTGAGAATTATATTCTGTAATTTTATTTATAAACTTATAATTTGTCCCATTCTGCAAGTAGTCAATTACATATTTTCTATAAGAATTACCATTGGATTGTACTTTAACCTCTGTTAATAATTTATCCTGAACAAATTTATATCCTTTCACATAAGATTCTTCTACCAGGTTTCTGTTAGTGTAATTAAAATCTATTCTGTTAAAATGAGGTTTGTTTAATACTTCGTTTCCTCCCCATTGTATGGAAGATATTCTGCTTACACGCCCCTGCATCTGCCCTGCATTGTAATCATATGAATAACTGATATAATTACCTTGAGCATCTTTCCATTTTACAATATTATATTCAAGAGGAGTTCTCCCATTAAAAGTATTAAATTCCGGATCATCGGATTGGATATCTCCATACCAAGCTTGAGAACCATCTTCAAAAGTTACCTGAAAATACATTGGCTGAGGAGTAGATGCCTGTGCTGTTCCTATAGATTTAATTTTAATATTGGAATATTTTTCGGTAACATATTCAGCTCCATCCTTTCCATATTCTCCAGATTTTAAAATTAACCTTTGCCCATTAAAACTATAATAATCTGAATAATCTAACTGAAGCCCTTTAGCCTCTCCATTAATTTCAACAGACTTTCCCATTCTTGTAATTGCAGTAATTCCTGAAAGATTCCAGCCGTAACCAGCAAGACCATTTCCTGAACCACTTACATATACAAGACTTGTTTGTGGAGCAACACTTTTTACACCAGGAGGTAAATCTATTAGTAGTGTATATTGTAATTGACCCGCCCCTGTTACTTCAATATTACCTTTAGTATCATGAAAACTTTGTCCTGAAGGAGCTGTCGTTCCAGACGGATTACTTGCCCCCGCTCCAGAATCCGCAGGTCCACCTCCCGGATTTTCCGTGGCAGGACCAATCTTAGCTACAAAAGGATTCGACACACTTCCTGATGCCTGAAAGCCCTGAGCCAATACAACTGTCTGCGGATCCTGCACCGTTCGGGTCGTGCTTTCTGCCTGATACAGTATGGTCTGCGAAAAGCCCATGACTGAACATAAGGACAGTATAAATGATGAAAATAATTTCATTTTCATTGTTGTTAATAATTATATTTTGTTAAAAATTTTTATCGCTTTGTAATGTTTCTGCTGAAAACCCTTCCGTCTTTCAATGTAAAATGCAATATATAAATACCCCAATCGTAATTGATCATATTGATTTTCAACTGTCTGTTTAGACTCGGAATGTTTTGTTGTTGGAATTTCCAGTGAACTGTGCTGTGCTGGTAAAGTGAAACAGATTCAATAAGGCCGTCAACTTCTTCCGTCCAGTCAATGGTAAGATAATCGTTAACGGGAACCGGATATAATCTGATCTGCTTCCAGAAAGCTTTTTCATCCATTACAGGATCTTGTTTCACAGAAGTTACTGTTTTGATTTCTTCCACTTTCTTCATTTCTTCGGGCGCTGTTTTACCTGCTGAGTTAGTTCCTCTGTATCTTTGGTTTCCGGCTTCGTCATACTTGAAATAAACTTCTGTCTGAGAAAAACCGAAGAAACCTATCATTAAAGAAAAAAGGGAAAGTATTTTTCTTTTCATCTGTGGTTATTTTTTTGTTGATAATAATTCCTGAACTTGCTTTTTAAGTTCTTTAATGTCTTCAGATTGAGATCTCAAAGCTTTATTTTCTTCCTGAAGTCGTTTTATCTGCTTATTTTGTTCGATTGAATAAAGTGTTAATTCTTCAATTTTTTCAAGAAGTTTAGCATCCATTTCTCCAAGGTTAATTCCATTTTTCTCTATCTCAGAAGCAGAAGGAATATTAGGGAGGTGACCATTTTCAGCAATATGCTTTTCAACTTCTTCTAGGGTTTTAAGTTTATAATCGTTCTTAAATACATAATCTGCCCAGCCATTAGTAGTTGATACATCAACTTTTATCTTTTCTGTTCGAATTCCATCTTTTACAAATAATCGGTAATCATTACAGTCTGCACAAGTATTACTTGGATTAGTCCCTAAAAAAAGTTTCCCATTCGCTCGCAGTGACATGATCCATCCATATGCACTAGAAGTTGGCCATCCGGCTACATCAATAATACCTGGATTATTAGGTTGATATTGAGTATATCTTAGAAAAACAAGGGAGTTTCCATTATCATGATTAGCTCCTTCATTCCCAACATAAAAAGTATCACTCACTATATTAGTTACTACCTGTGCTCTTCCTGAAACCTTTAATGCAATATCATTCGCAGGTGCTCCACCAATACCAATATTTCCATTACTATTAAAACGCATTCTTTCAAGATTGTTGGTTTTAAAAACCAGATCTTGGCTATCCAAAGTACCTATAAAATTGTTTGAAGAATTCGTTCCTGAATTTCCATTTAAATTCCAAGATTGAGCAGGCACTAAGGTTGAGGCTAAAATAGCTAGTAACAGTAGTTTTGTTTTCATAAAAGTTAAAATTTGTTAAATTAAGAGTTGCAAAATTAAATTTTATATTTCACAGCAAAAAGAGTTTTAATGACATTTAATATGACCTTTATCACTTTTTTGTGACTTTTTTTTGCTTAAATCACCCTATAACAGGGGTGATCCATTCTGATGACAAAACTTGTAGTCTTATTTTCAAATATTAAATTCTAAAAAATCAAAACAAGAAAAATAAAGCAATGTAAAACTTAGCTAATATTTTTTATAAAGATTAGGAATAACTATCCAGCTCTTCCTTTCTCTTTTTAATAAAATCTGTAGGGCGAATTCCGTTGATTTCGTAAAAAAGATCTGAAAAATTTTGTCTGGAAGCGATTCCGCATTCTTTTGCGAGGGTTTCGATGCTGTATTTTAAGTATTTTTTATCCTCAAAAAGCAGATTGGTGATGTAATTGATTCTGAGTTCACTTAAATATTTATTGAAATTCGCTTTTTTATATTCATTAATAACCTGAGAAAGATAGTTGGAATTAGTACCCAGTTGGGCGGCTAATTTACTAATGGTTAAACCTTTTTGTGTAAACCCTTTTTTATCTTCAAACGTTTTAAGCTTTTTCAGAAGTTCTTCTACCTTATTTTCTGTAATCGTCAGTTTCTTTTCTTCGATCTGCGGAACAAGTTCTTTGGTTTCTTCCGTCTCTTCTTTCTGATGGTTTGCCGTAAACTTCTCTTCTACCAAAATATACTTTTTCTGAATTTCTTTGGATTTTTTATGCCTTCTCGTCAGCAGAACAACCAGACCGATTGCCCAGATAATTAACACAATGATAATAATAGTCCCGAGATAATTTATTTTCTGAAGTTTATTTTTTTCGTCCAGTAAAGTATCGGTATCGTAATCTTTATGAATTTTCGGGGACAGATAAATAAAATCTCTAGACATAATACTGTCTGCACGAAGCAACTGGCTTGTGTAGTAGAGCTGGTTCTTCTCGTTTTTCTCTTTTTTGGAATAATCGATCAGTATTTCATAATTTTCCCTCAGTTCCGGAAGGATAAACTGATGTTTCTGAAAAATGGAATCAATCTTTTTAAAATAAATAATAGATTGTTTGGTCTTTTTAAGATCGGAATAAGTTTTCCCGATGTAGAAATAACTTACCGAAAGCCTTGCAAAATCACGGCTTTCTCTGATCACGGGCAGAGACTGATTAAAGTCTTCTAATGCTTCCTTGAATTGATTTCTCTTGTATTCGGAAATTCCTTTCGACAAAAGGAAATAACCTTTTTCCAGAGCATAATCCGGATTATCTCCTACTTCAGAAAGTCCGGTCTGTATAGCAGCATCCACTTCTTCCTGTTTCCCAAGATGCCTGTTGCAGATAATAAGCTGATGAAGACTGTTGAGATAGCCTTTTTTATTGTTATAAATTTCATTAGGATGAAGTTTGGTGATGGATTTCGCCTTTTCCCTGTAATAAACAAGACATTTTGTAAAGACCTGTGAAGCATCTTCGTAATAGCCGAGATAGCTTTTCACCACTCCGATATGATACAGATTCTGATATTTCAGATATTCATTTCTGGTATTTCTTGAATATTTATAGGCTTCAAGATATTCGTTAAGAGCAAGTTGAAACTTTTTATAATGGTAATAATAAATAACGCCTTTATCAATATGGGCAACAATTTTAAGATCATCCTCATTGGTCTGGTTGGCTGCCCAGATCATGCTGTCTGCATACTTCAGTTTATTTTCATTTAAAGAAGAAAAAAATACCGCATCTTTATATCCCTGAACCAGTTTTTCGTAATTCTTTTCCTTTTTTGCCAAATTGAGATATGGCTTTATAAAAGGAAATGCCTTCATGTCATTTTCCGGAAAATCTTCATACTTCAACCTGAGTTTATAATATTCGCTGTATCCTTCCTGCGAGAAGAATAAATTAACAATTCCGATAAAAAGAATAAAAAATAGTTTTTTTTTCACCCTTGTTCAATAATCCTATGTGTAAACTTTGCCAAAAGTACAGAAAATAGATCATTTTTTATCAAAGAATATGGAATTAAAATGTGGTATAGAATTATTTCTACTTTACAAATATATCAATTGAAAATCAACCAATTAAATAATAAATACAGAAATATTCCGCTGTCTCAATTTATGAATAATGACCGCAACTGTTTTTTTATTTCACCACAAGGTTATAATTTCGAAACCGGAAATCAAAACAATAGAAAAAATTAAATAAAGCCGTTTTATATACTATTGAATAGAAAGAAAGCCCTAAAAAAGCACATGCAGATAAATTTTGAAAGCTAATAAAAAAACATGATTCTATTCATAAATCTTACCACCTTCCTTAACAGGAGAAATTACTTTTTTGGAAGGCTGGTTTTTTTAAAATTTAATTTTTCAAAAAAAAGCTAATAACCATTTTTTGAAATACAATAACCGCGAAGAAATAAATTAGTCCTGTATCCTACAGGTAAATTGGGAAGGAGGTTCTGAAATATGAACCTTTTTATTAAAGTTTTCAGTTTTAATCGAAAAGAGACTGTTCCTTATGGGCAGCCTCTTTTCTTTTTAAAACATTAAGGATTTACAAATCACTTCCAGCCTCCGCCTAAGCTCTTGTAAATATCAACAACTGTACTCAGCTGTTTTTGTTTAGCTTCCACCAGTTCCATTTTGGCATCCAAAGCATCTCTCTGGTTCAGAAGAACTTCCAGATAATCGGCTCTTGAATTTTTAAACAGCTGATTCGCTATATCTATTGATTTTTCCAAAGCCTGTGTTTCTTCAGACTTCAGTTTGTAATACTGATCGATGTTTTTCACCTTAGACATTAAATTAGCAACATCCAGATACGCATTCAGAATGGTTTTATCATATTCGTACAACGCCTGAATCTGTCTTGCATCTGCTGTCTGAAAATTGGCTTTAATAGCACTTTTATTAATCAGCGGACCCGCCAGTTCACCCACCAGACTTGCTGCCATAGATTCCGGCAATTTAACCAGATAAGATGGTTTGAAAGCTTCCAATCCTAACGTTGCAGAAATTTCCAGACTTGGATAAAACTCTTTTCTGGCAGCTTCCACATCCAGTTTTGAAGATTTTAATTCCAGTTCAGCCTGTTTGATATCGGGACGGTTCGCCAGTAGCTGTGACGGAATTCCGGTATAAACCGTCTGAGGAATCATCGACATGAAATCTCCTTTTGATCTTACAATCGGTTGAGGAAATCGTCCGCAAAGCGCATTGATTTCGTTTTCTTTTTCCGTAATTTCCTGACGGATGGTAAATTCCGAAGCTTTAGATTTTGCCAGTTCTGCCTCGAATTTTTTTACCGCCAATTCAGTTGCTGCCGCAGCTTCCTTCTGAATTTTTGATATTTCCAGAGCTCTCTGCTGCAATTTCGTATACTGCTGAATGATATCCAACTGATTATCCAGAGCCAACAATTCATAATAATTGTCAGCAACTTCCTCAATTAAGTTCGAAAGAATAAAATTCTTCCCTTCCACGGTAGAAAGATAATGTGCTACCGCAGATTCTTTCTCCGTTCTCAGCTTTTTCCAGATATCCACTTCCCAGTTTGCCATCAGTCCACCCTCAAAATTCCCAAGCGGATCCGGCATTTCTTTTCCGGGTTCTATTTCTGTGGTGGCATCACCTGCTCCTTCGCTGGTGTAGCGTCCTGCTTTTTTCACACCCGCGCCGATTCCTGCGGAAACAGTAGGCGTTAATCTTCCTTTTTTTGCCAAGACACCGCTTTTTGCAATCTCAATTTCCTGCAAAGTAATCATTAACTCCTGATTATTTTTTAAAGCAGTTTCTATTAAGGCTACTAAATTAGGATCTGTAAAAAACTGTCTCCAAGGGGTTGTTCCGCTGTTGTTGTTTGCATCACCCTGATCTTCCTGATTAAAATTCTGAGGAATATTTTCTTTCACCTCATCTTTTACCACGGTCGCCATGGGCGCCTTACAGCCTGCTAAAACAAGCGATAAGGCAATGGCAGCTATATATCTTTTATTATAAATCTTCATGTTTGTCGTCGTGTTGGTACGGTTCTGTTTGTTCTGTTAAAGGATTTTCCTCTTCATATTTTGCCAGTTTCGATTTTTCTGCGATTGTTCCGAAAATGTAATACAATCCAGGAATAATCATCAGTCCGAAAATAGTTCCGATCAGCATCCCTCCTGCTGCAGCGGTACCGATGGTACGGTTACCGATTGCTCCCGGTCCGGTAGCCAGAACTAATGGAATTAAACCTGCAATGAATGCAAATGAGGTCATCAGAATCGGACGAAAACGGATCGCAGCTCCTTCGATGGCAGCCTGCGCAACAGGAATTCCTTCTTCCGCTTTTTTCTGAACGGCAAATTCTACAATCAGTACGGCATTTTTACCTAAAAGACCAATCAGCATCACCATTGCTACCTGAGCGTAAATGTTATTTTCCAATCCTAATAATTTCAGACATAAGAAAGCTCCGAAAATACCTGTAGGTAACGATAAAATTACCGGTAACGGAAGAATGAAACTTTCGTACTGTGCGGAAAGAATCAGATAAACAAATCCTAAACACACTAAGAAAATGAAAATCGCTTCGTTTCCACGGCTTACCTCGTCCTTAGAAATACCCGCCCAGTCGATCCCGAAACCTCTCGGAAGGGTTTTATCCGCAACTTCTTTAATGGCTGCAATCGCCTGTCCGGAACTGTACCCCGGAGCAGGAGTACCACTCACCTCGGCAGAATTGTACATATTATGTCTGGTAATCTCGGAAAGACCGTACACTTTTTCCAGATGCATAAAATCTGAATACGGAACCATTTGCTCCTTATCATTTTTCACATACAATTTCAAAAGATCACTCGGTAGTGCACGATATTGAGGTCCCGCCTGAACGATTACTTTATAAGGTCTGTCGAAACGGATGAAGCTGGTTTCATAGTTCGAACCGATTAATGTGGATAAATTATCCATTGCATTTTCAATCGTTACTCCTTTTTGTTCGGCAAGATCATTATCCACTCTCAACATATACTGAGGGAAACTCGCGGAATAGAACGTAAACGCAGAACCCAGTTCCGGACGTTTTTTCAGTTCTCTTACGAAGTCGTTACTTACCTTTTCCATTTTTTGATAATCTCCGCTTCCCGCTTTATCGAGCAGACGAAGCTCGAAACCACCTGCTGCACCGTACCCCGGAATGGAAGGCGGCTGGAAGAATTCTATATTTGCACCGGGAATATTCTTCGCTTTTTCTTCAAGCTTTTCTATGATTTCCGCGGCAGATTCTTTACGGTCTTCCCAGCTTTTAAGATTAATAAGACAAGTACCGGAGTTGGAACCCGTACCTTCCGTAAGGATTTCATAACCCGCCAGTGAAGAAACAGACTGTACTCCATCTATATCTTCAGATTCTCTTAATAGTTCTTTGGCAATCTGGTTGGTTCTTTCCAGTGTAGAACCCGGAGGAGTCTGAATAATGGCATAAATCATTCCCTGATCTTCCGCAGGAATAAATCCTGAAGGCAATGAATTGCTTAAAAAGAATGTACAGGCACAGAACGCAAGTAATAAAGGTAAAGTTATTGTTTTTTTCTTCACCGTTTTATTAAGCATTCCTTCATATTTGTTAGCTCCTTTTGTAAATAATCCGTTGAACTTATCAAGGAAAATAGTAATCGGAGTTCTTCTTTTTGCTTTTCCGTGGTTATTTTTTAAAATTAAAGCACATAAAGCCGGCGTTAATGTTAAAGCAACAACCCCTGAAAGAATAATTGCAGAAGCCATAGTGATGGAAAACTGACGGTAGAAAACTCCAACCGGACCAGACATGAAGGCAATAGGAATGAATACGGATGCCATTACCAGAGTAATTGCGATAATTGCCCCGCTGATTTCATGCATCGCTTCTTCAGTTGCTTTTAGCGGAGATAAATGCTTCTCCTCCATCTTGGCGTGAACGGCTTCAATAACCACAATCGCATCATCTACCACGACCCCGATCGCCATAACAAGCGCAAATAACGAGATCATATTTAAGGTAATTCCGAAGGCGGACATGACTGCGAAAGTACCTACTAATGATACCGGAACCGCCAAAGCAGGAATTAAGGTCGAACGCCAGTCTCCCAGGAATAGGAATACCACGATTGCTACCAAAATAAAGGCTTCAAAAAGCGTATGAACTACTTTTTCAATAGATGCATCAAGGAATTTTGATACGTCATAACTGATGTCGTAATGCATTCCTTTCGGGAAAGTGGTTTTCTGCAATTCTTCCATCAAAGATTTTACATTTTTGATAACGTCACTTGCGTTGGAACCATACGATTGTTTTACCGTGATTGCCGCAGAAGGTTTTCCGTTCAAGGTAGAATAAATATCATACATGGAAGACCCGAATTCTATATCTGCAACATCTTTCAGCCTGATGAATTCTCCGTCCGGTTTTGCTTTAAGAATGATATTTCCGTAATCTTTTTCATTATTAAAACGTCCCGGATATTTTAAAATATATTCAAATGACTGCGATCTCTTCCCTGAACTTTCTCCTGTTTTTCCCGGAGAAGCTTCTAAACTCTGCTGATTCAGGGATTCCATTACTTCATCTGCGGAAATGCTGTATGCCGTTAATCTATCCGGTTTCAGCCAGATACGCATCGCATATTCTCTTGTTCCAAGGATATCTGCGAAACCGACTCCGCTTACCCTTCTCAATTCAGACATTACATTGATGTCTGCATAGTTGAAAAGAAATTTCTGATCAGCTTTCGGATCATCACTGTACAGGTTAATGTACATCAGCATATTGGGTTCTTCACGGGTAATTTTCACCCCTTCACGAACAACCAATGGCGGAAGTTTATTAACCACCGAAGAAACACGGTTCTGTACGTTTACTGCTGCTACATTCGGATCGGTTCCCAAATCGAAAACCACCTGAATGGAAGCTTCCCCGTCGTTTCCGGCATCGGAAGTCATATATTTCATTCCGGGAACCCCATTCAGACCTCTTTCTAAAGGAATAACAACGGATTTAATCAACAATTCATTGTTGGCTCCGGGATAATCCGCCGTAATGTTTACTTTGGGCGGAGAAATGGACGGAAACTGGGTAACCGGTAATTTTACAAGGGATAAAACTCCCATAAATACGATAATCAAAGAGATTACGATAGACAGAACAGGTCTGCGAATAAATTTCTTAAACATAAAATAATGATGAATTATTAATGATGAATGATAGATGATGATTATGAAGTTTTTGCATAATCACGATCACGTATCGATTATCGTATTCTACTCTGCTTTTAATTTTAATGACTGAAGAACTTTTTTCGGATCCTGAACTTTTGTCTGAACTTTCTGATCGTCTTTTACTTTCTGAACTCCTTCCAATAAGATTTTATCTCCGGTTGAAAGTCCTGAAGCGACTACATATACATCAGGAAGCTCATAAGCGATCTTTATATTTTTAGATTTTGCCACTCCGTTCTTGTCTACCACGAAAACATATTTCTGATCCTGAATTTCGTAGGTAGCTTTCTGAGGAATGATCAAAGCATTTTTCAATGGTAACGTCATTCTTACTTTTCCGGTTTCTCCGTTTCTCAGAAGTTTATCCGGATTCGGGAATTTAGCTCTGAAGGCGATATTTCCTGTCTCACTGTCGAATTCCCCTTCAATGGTCTGAACCTGTCCTTTCTGTGGAAAAACATCTCCGTTTGCCATAACGAGATCTACCATATTGCTTCCTCTTGAAGCTACATTTCTCTGATAGTTAAGATATTCCGGCTCCGAAACATTGAAGTAGGTATAAATATCATTGTTATCAGAAAGGGAGGTTAATAAATCCCCTTCATCTACCAGACTTCCCAGTTTCAAAGGAATTCTGTCGATAATTCCTGAAAACGGAGCTTTAATATCTGTAAAAGACAGGTGAATCTGTGCCAGTTTTGCTTCAGCATTGGCTGCATCCAGCTTAGCTTTCGCCATGGCTCTTTCGTTTTTGGAAACGATGTTGTTGTTGGCTAATGTACTTGCATTTTTCAGCTCAATTGTTGCCTGAGCAACTTCTGCCTGAGCTTTCAGCAATTCTGCCTGATACAATTTCGGCATAATTCTGAATAAGGTCTGTCCCTGACGAACAAACTGTCCCTCATCTACAAAGATTTTCTCAAGAAAACCTTTTTCCTGTGCACGAACTTCGATGTTCTTTACAGATCTGATCTGCGCCACATATTCTTTATCAATCACAGTATCCATCACAACGGGTGAGGTTACCGGATAAACAGCGGCTTCTTTTTTTTCTTCTTTTTTCTTGTTACAACCTGTGAACAATAAAATACTGCTTAGCGCAATGCTTGCGACAACTCTTTTAATCATAATTCTAGAGTTTATGTAAATCGTTAATGTTTTAAATATGAAAATGGCAATAAGAGGATCGACGGAATAATTGATTGCCAGCAATTATAACGCAGGATTTTCCCACCGAATAGCTAATCGGCAGAAAACGGGTTTGAAAATGTGGATTTTAAATTCTGATAGAACGAATCAGAATGAATTTTTTAACAGAAGAATATTCTGATATACAGCTGTGGATCGCTGATTTTAGTCTTTTGAAACTTTTTAAACCAAAAATATAGACCAAGGTGAAAACACTGGCGAAAGCGACCATTGCCTGAAAGGTATCGGACAACTGAAAGTCATCTTCAGTAAGTTCTAGCGTATATGCATTGCTTACATCATCCGAAGCCTGTTGCATGGAAAGCTTTTCGCAGGTCTGGTTTAAACGGTTTGCTTTTTTGGGTAAATTCTGAGAAGTGTGGGTGTAATCGTTTCGTAACGTTTTGACATTGATCTTGCTTTCTACTACAAAAAGCAGAAAAAGAGTGGTCAAAAAATATACGATATAGTTTCTCATGATTTCAAGGCACAAATGTAGACTTTAGTTTTGTTATGTTTCAAGACAATTATGTGACAAGTTATTCATATTAACAATATTTAACACTTATTTAAATTCGCTGAATTTGTTTAAATATTAAAAAAAAGATCTACTTAAAAACATATAAACAAAATGATTATCAAATAATTAGCATCATAAAAAAAATTATCTACCATTTGTGAACTTCGTTAATACGATTTCTACGTTGTACAAGCAGCTCACAAATTTGTTAAATTATTATAAAATTCACATATTATTGATAAAAATTAAACAAATTAATATTTTTATTTATTTTTTTTCATAAATAAAATAATATTGATTATATTTACTGTAAAATACCACTGAAAATTCTCACATTTTATTTGTTTAAAACTGACATTAATATTATAACATGAAAAACAAAATCTTTATTTCAGGATTCCTGCTTGCCTCTTTTTTTACATTTGCGCAAGTTGGCATTAACACAACATCTCCAGACGCTTCTGCCGTCTTGGATGTGAGTTCTACAAACAAAGGGATTTTAGGTCCCAGAATAAGTCTTACTTCTGCTACCATGCAGCTTGGTTCGGCTCCTAATGCCGCCGGACTTTTAATTTACAATACGGGCCCCACAATAACACCGGGATATTACTTCTGGAATGGATCTGAGTGGAGGGTTTTTAATTCTTCGTCTTCGGGAAGCGGCTCTTCTCAGGCTCTTGCCAATGTGGAAAGTATTGCCGTAATGGGACCTCTTACTTCTACTTCAGACAATGGAAGAGCCGGATATGCACTGTCTATAACCACACCGGACGGAAGATTTTCGGTAAGAACGTTCATCCCAACAAATACAAATTTCTCGCAGGTAAATCTGCAAATAAGAAATAATACTACAGGGGTAGTAGAAATTATCTCCAACGGACATTATCTTTGGTCCGGAGCAGGCGGTTATATGCAAAACCAGTTAAGACTTCCTGTAGGTGCATGGGCAGGAGATAATGCAACTTCCAGTGCATCTCTTATTGATGCTACCACAGGTGCAAGGGTACAATCCTCAACTACTAATCCTTATTGGGGCGATCCTGAAACCTATGCCGGAGGTATGCCGGAACAGCGTTTATACTCTTGGACTACTACTGACGGATCTGATAAAACATTTTATAAGATGTATTATATGATGGGTTCTTCTACTCCCGGAAATGCCGGAAACGCAACAAACTGTCCGTCCGGAACCTGTAATACCACCAAAGCATTTTTCACAATCGATCAGATTAAAGCGCCATAGGATTCTAAAAACACCACTGATTTTGAGAGACGTTCCCGGAATGTCTCTTTTTTATTTTTGATGATAGCAATTTTAAATATGTGCAGATTATGATAAATAGCAATTCTAAATTTAACATAAAATATTTAATAACATCAAAAAGCATTAAATTTTAATTAATTTATAAAAAATTAACATATTATTACTATAAAAAATTGTAATTTTACAGCATTATTTATACTGCATTATAAATTAATCACCTAAAAATCACTTATTATTATGAAAAAATTATTACGGATTATTACGTTAACAGGTTTTGTACTCATCGTCCAAACAGCATGTAAGAATCAGGTAAAAGAGGAAATTGTAGAACCTGAAAATAATACCGCTATACAACAGAAGCCTGATAAAATTACCCGAGAAGTTTATACAGATGAATCGGGAGAACAGTTGGAAGTAGGTTTTAATGAGACGAAAAATACTGTTGTGGTTCATCTGGACGGTAAATCTTACGAACTTAAAAAAAGCGATGAACTCCCTGATTTTACGGCAGGAGATGCAAACTATCAATACTCTGATGTGCGCGGTGAAATCACTTTCCTGAAAAAAGATTATAATATGGTTCTATTCCATCATAAAAAGAAAAAATCTTCTTCATCTAATACCAAGATGGCTTCTTATTAATCACAAAATTTTAAAGTTATGAAAAAGCTAATCATTTACTTTTGCTCGTTATTGGTTGTGGCTCTTACGGTTTCCTGTATGAATAAGTCTTCTGCAACCAGTACTTCTGAAAATAATTCTGACATTACCGGAAAAACATGGGAGCTGACAGAACTTAACGGCAAACCTATTCAGCTTAAAAATCCTCAGGTAATACCTCATTTTATGCTAAATACTTCCACGATGAGATATGAAGGTCATGGCGGCTGTAACGGAGTTGGAGGTACTTTTGAGATAAAACCTGAAGTAATGCGCATCAAATTCAATCAGGGTATATCTACGATGATTGCCTGCGATGATCTTGAAACAGAACGTGCATTTACGCAAGCGTTACTTTCTGCGGATAATTATTCTGTGAATGGAAGTACTTTAACGCTTAATAAAGCAAGGATGGCTCCTTTGGCAAAATTTACTTTAAAAAAATAACTAAATTCTTATTTGTAAGAAAAAACACTTCCTTTTGACGGAAGTGTTTTTATTTTAGACTATTTGTTTTTGTAGATAAGACAGTAAATAAGTAATGTAACATTTACAACTACCGAAAATGCATTGGTTAAAATAATAGGCAGTTCATCTTTAAGAAATCCATACCAGATCCATAAAGAAACTCCTGAAATAAGAACGATAAGCATTCCCGAGGAAAGATCATCGGCATTTTTTTCTTTAATTACCTTTATCAATTGTGGAATCATCGATCCTGAGGTGAGAAGACCGGCAATTATTCCTAAAACATTTTCATTCATAGCTGTTATTTACATCAGATATAGCAAAAATTATGTCAATTGTTAAAAGAATTTTAAAATTTCTAAGATCCCGGTTGAAGTGATAATGTTTTTTGATTAGTATTTAGTTGTTCTTATAAACAATAAATAGTATTTTTTGTGAAAATTTAATGTAATAGGTTTATATTTTCAATACTAACTTTTTATTATAAACCTTTTTAGATCAACGTCTTCATGTAAAGGAATATTGTTTTCAATAAAATCATATAAACTTTTGGAGAAATAGCAACCGTTTAAAATTCCTCTTGCTCCCAATCCATTGAAAACATATAAATTGTGATGTTCAGGATGTCTTCCAATAATTGGTCTTCTGTCTTTTACGGTTGGGCGGAATCCAAAATTGATGTCTTTAATTTCAAAAGGATGTGGATAAAATTCCATCAGACCTTTTTTAAGCTGTTCAACAGCGGACTCGTCAATTTCATGATGGAGCTGTTCTCTATCGTAAGTACCACCATAAAAATACAACCGATCATTCACCGGAAAAAGAAAGTGCTTTTTCTTGATGGTGATATTTTCCGTAATTTTTTCTGAAAGTTCTACTTTGATATGGTGACCTTTATTGGGATTTACAGGAATATCGGAAAAAAAAGGATTTTGTACCACCCCCATTCCTTCACAAAACAAAATATTCTTGAAAATAAAATCCTGATAAGTGGATCTTTCTACATCTATGTCTGAATAAACAAATTTTTCTCTGATTAATTTTCCACTTTTATCTAAAAAATCAAATAAACCTGTGAAAAATCCATTAACATTCAATCTTGCAGACTGATTAACCTTTCCTGTAAGAAAGTCGTTTTTTACAACGTTTAAACGATCAAAATTTTTATCTAAAAAATTCAAAAGATCATCATTTCCGGATTTCTTTAACCAAAGTGACTGTTCATTTTCATCATGAAAAATTCTGTGGATGGGTGCATCGATGAGATAGTTTTGTCCTGTGTAATTCTCAATTTCTTTCAAAGTGTTTTTAAGGAAATCAATTTGTTCCTGCGCTTTCCAGAAAGTGGTAAATTTTTTAAGCACAACAGGGTTTATAATTCCTGCTGAAACCTGTGAAGCACTCTTCTTTTTTTCAGAAAACATCACGAAAGTCTTATTGTTTCTGATCAACTGATGCGCAAAGAAAAGTCCTGCATACCCGTCTCCAACGATAATATAATCTACATTCTTCATAATAAAAAAACCTGAGTAAAAATACTCAGGTTTTCTATAATTATCAAGTGAAATCTTAGTAATTCCACATATCATTTTCCATTTGAAGAATCTGCGCCTTAATTCTGTCGCTTTCTTCAATCTGATCATCAGCATCTCTTGGAATGTAGTCTTTGATAACTCCATCACCTAATCCTGTTGAAGATTTAAAGATAACGGAAGAGAATCTTCTTGCGTTAATTAGATCATCAAAAGATAAGTCTGCAGACGAATTTTTTCTGTTGAATACAAAATTATTCGCTAAAATATCTCTTGCATTTGGATAATAAACCCAGAAAAGATCAATTAAATCATTAGCTCCCGGTAAAGGCTGTCCATCAGGAGTTGTTCTGCCAATTAATTTTGGATCTGGTCCCATTGCAGCAATTCCTAAAGGTCTGTACTTCAATTGTCCGTCTCTTTTATCAATAAACCACATACCGAAGATTTTTAAAACTTTAACTTTTTCAGTTGTAGTTTCGTAAATATCAGTAAGTTCTTTTTTCTCCTGCTCTGTTAACTGACGACCGCTATTTAAAATATTAATAGCTTCGTCATCAACTCTCACATCAACTAATCTTGTCTTGATTTGCTCTGGAGTAAGTCTTTGAACGAAATTTTCATCGTCATATACTTCTTTAATATCTCCGTTTAATGCACCGTCTAGCAATAATTTATACAGAGACTTTGTTTCTGTAGCTAATAAACCATCAGGGTTGTTATAATAGAACGGCTGATTGATCTTGTCATTCATGTCTATAACTTCCCAAACAAACATACTCTTTAAGATATCTTTATCTTCAACAAATCCGTATTCCAATGGTTTTACTTTTTTGTCAATAAGAGTATCTCCAACTTTCATTTTGTTTTCAGCTCTCATTTTTCTGAATTCTTCAGGCGAAGAAGCGTTCAGAATAGTTTGGGAAAACATCAATCCCGAAACTACTACTAAAAGACTGCTAATATATTTTTTCATAATTATTTGTTATTGAACATTAATTAATACCGGTGAAATATTCGGAACGATTGTATTTCCTAATCCAGTAGCTGTTGCTTTAATATCAAAGATATAAACGCCATCCCCAGGTCTTAAGTTTCTGAACATACCTGCTGCTCCTTGTAATGAATTACCCTGAACCTGCATTGATGCTCTACCCGGAACTCTTACCATGAACGAAGTCACGTTAAATGATACAGGGAAATCAAAGTCTGGAATAA
Source organism: Chryseobacterium sp. C3 (assembly GCF_014218905.1). Classification (NCBI taxonomy): domain Bacteria; kingdom Pseudomonadati; phylum Bacteroidota; class Flavobacteriia; order Flavobacteriales; family Weeksellaceae; genus Chryseobacterium; species Chryseobacterium sp. C3. Next base: position 150,384 of record NZ_JACLCU010000004.1, read on the forward strand.
CAGCCTGAAGTTGCTGATTTTCAACAGAAGTTGCAGGTAGTGTAAGAATATTCTTACCTCTGATCTGTCCTTGTGGCGGAGGTACATTTTTAATTCTGTATTCGAATACCTGAGAAATTGATTTTCCATAAGGATCCGTTCCAGATAATGTTATTTTAAGAATATTTCCTGCACCTGGTCTAACATCCCATTTACCAGGACCTGTGCTCTTAACAGTAGCTCCCGGAGCAGATAATGAAAGCTTAGCATTGTCAGCGCCTAAGATAGATCCTGAAACAGGGTTATCTAAGTTTCTATACATTACGTTCATCTTATCTGCAGAAAGTAATAATCCTTTCTGAAGTTTCACTTCCTGTGGTCCAGCAATTACATTATAAGTATGTGTGAAAGGGAAATTCTGAGCTTTTCCTGTCGCATCTGTTAATGTAATGTTTCCGCTAAATGTTTTCTGTCCAATTCCGCTTGTGTTAAGATTTGCATATCCTTTTCCGTTTTCCTGTCTGCTTACTCCGGAAATGCTGATCTTATTACTGTTTGAATAGTTTCCTAACATTACAACTGCTTCAGCCGGTTTTCCTGCAACTACATCTACAGGCGCAGAAACAATAGCTTCATAGCTTGTAAATTTAATACTTGCATCTACTTTCTCCTGTAGCATTAATGCTAATGCATCAGACTGAACGTTTCTTGCATCATTCTGGATAATTTCTAAGTTAGAAATCGCAGCAATTAATGGCTGATGATAAAACTTGTTTTGAAACCAAGTTTTGTCATTTGGAGATTTTCCTTTTGGATATTCAGCAATTAAAGATTTATTAGCTCTTTCAACTAAGTCTTTTAATTGAGGATTGTTTCCAAAAGTTGCATTAATGTAATTTCTTACATCATCTATTTTTGCTTTTAATTCCAATGCACCTTTTGAAGGTGTGTTTTCATCTCCTTCTTTAAAGAAATATTCAGTTGTAGCTTCATTATTGTTAAGCGCTGCAAAGTTTTCACTTACATCAACATCTTTTCCCTGTGCATCTTTATCGTGGAATTCTGATTTCTTTTTAAGAACGTCTTTAATTTCCTGAGCAGATTTTACCAAAACGTTGATCTTGTCTCTAAGAACCTGATACTGAGCCCATGGCTGCGCATAAGTATCCGGAACCTGTTGAGCTTTCGCTTCAAGAGTTTTTTCAAAAATCTTTTCGTTTTTTCTTTCAGTTAAAGTTCTTGTTTCATTAAGAGCTTTAGTAGAGTCATAATATGACCTGATGATTTCCGCATCAATATTTAGGGCCATCATAGCGATGAACACCAAATACATCAGGTTGATCATCTTCTGACGAGGTGTCTGTTTTCCTGCTGCCATTCTCTTTTCTTTGTTTTTTGATTAAGTAGTTAAATTAAAAAATGGTTTGGGAAATTAAGACTTCATAGCAGTTAACATACCGCCATAAACTCTGTTTAGATTGTTTAAGTTTGAAGTTAAACCTTGTAATTCCTGATTGAATTTTTCTGATTGTTCAGCAGATTTTTGCATATCTGCTACATATTTATTAGTAAACTCAGATTGTTTTTTAGTGCTTTCCATTTGCATTGCATATAAAGCATTCATACTTTCCATGTGCTGCGCTGCTTTATTTAACTGCTCATTATATTTATGAGTAGAAGCAGAAACGTCAACAGTCTGGTTGATCTGGTCTACAGAACTTGAAAATTTATCGATTCCTGTTCTTAATCTTTCAAATAACTGAACATCAAGTTTAGCATCCTGAAGCATTTTGTCTAATTTGGTTGAAAGAGAATTTTCTAATTCAGCAAATTGAGCAGAGTTGCTTTTAGATATATTTGAGTGTAATGGATTTGGGTTTGCGTGTTTATCTAATAATTCAGGATAAACGTTTTCCCAAGCATAAGACTCCTCAGATTTTGGCGGGTCGAAAGCGAAAATGATGAAGATGATAGCTTCCGTAATAAGTCCCACTGTAAGGGCCATGTTTCCGTTAATTGGTCCCAAGGTAATGTGAGTAATTTTAAGCCAAGCTCCAAGAATTACAATTGCAGCACCGAATGAATAGAAGAAATTCATCCAAGCATCTTTAGTCTTAAACATATAAGTTAGTTTTTTTTAATGTTAAATAAAATTTATCGAAAAATAATGGTGATTGAATTATCTGTTAACTTTTCTTGGTTTAACAGCAGCTTCAGGAATATCCTGTACAGTTCTGAATCCGATATAGCTTCTTGCAGAGTCTTTTCTTTCCCAGTCTCTTGCACCGTTCATAAGCATATATCCTACATCTTTCCAAGATCCTCCTCTGATAGATTTCTTAGTATCTGCCAAATCTTTCGTAGAAGGATTTAAAGTAGATGAGAATCCGTATGAAGAGTTGTTGTAATCAGATGATGTCCATTCAGAAACGTTTCCAGCCATATCAAATAACCCAAACCCATTTTTCTTAAATTTCTTAACTGGAGCTGTATATGTATAAGTACCTTTTTTGTCGTCTTCCATATAGTTACCTCTCTTAGGTTTGAAGTTTGCCAGGTAGCAACCTCTGTCGTCCATTAAATAAGGACCTCCCCAAGGATAAGTAGCATTTTGCATTCCACCTCTTGCAGCATATTCCCACTCGATTTCTGTAGGCAGTCTGAACTGCAATGGTCTTTGTTTTCTTCTTTTTAAGCTTTCGTTATAATCAGATTTCAATTTAGATCTGAAGTTACAGTATGCTCTTGCCTGATCCCAAGTTACCCCAACTACAGGATAATCTTTGTAAGCTTTGTGCCAGAAATACTGCTCAAACAATGGCTCGTTATAAGCAAAATGGAAATCTTTTACCCAAACAGTTGTATCCGGATAAATAGCAATGCTTTCACTTCTAAGATAGTTTACACCTCTTTCTTTTTCAGCCATTGCTACATCCATATCTCCCCATCTGTAAGTATATTTTAATTTACTAACGTCAAGGATTCTTTCATTACCAATTCTTGAAGAAGCTGGTAAATACATTGATTCTAAAACTTCCGCATATTCCACATCCGGATATTTAGATGTATTCCAGTGCAAAGGAACTTTCCAGTCGATTTTTTTCGTTGGATCGTAGTTTCCTTCGTTTCCACCGCCTTGTCCTTCTAAATATTCCTGATATGGTGTTAAATTTTCTTCTTTCTGTGCAAGGTATGCATAATCTCCGATGCTTGTTCCTTTACCTTTACCTTCACCACCTTCTCCGGCAGCTTCAGCAAGTAAAGTTCTTGCGATAGAATCTCTTACATAATTGATAAATACCCTGTATTCCGCATTAGTAGTTTCTGCTTCATCCATGAAGAAAGAAGAAACAGTAACAGTTTTTGCCGGAGCCTTTTCAGGACTGTTTGTGAAATCCTGATCAGTTAATCCTGCAACAAACGATCCTGCAGGAATAGCTACCATTCCGTAAGGTCTTTCTGCAACAAATGATTTTGTTTTTTCTCTAGGTATCAATTCTCCTTTTGTTCCCGGTTTACCTACTGAAGAGGCTCCCCCACCTGAACAAGATACCGATGCTACCGACGCAGACAATAATAAAAGAAATATCCTTTTCATGTTAATTTTTATAATTAAGCCGTAAATATATAATTTTTTTAAGAAACTTTTAAGATTTTTTTTGAAATAACGGAAGAAATCTGAATTTATTTTATTTACAAGTAATTTTTATTCCACAGTTACAGATTTCGCAAGGTTTCTTGGCTGGTCTACGTTAGCTCCTCTGTACACTGCAATGTAGTATGCCAATAATTGTAGAGGCACTGATGCAACAATTGGAGAAAAACATTCTGATGTTTCCGGAATTTCAATAACGTAGTCTGCCATTGCACTTACCTGCGTATCTCCTTTATTTACAACAGCAATAACTTTTCCTTTTCTTGCCTTAATTTCCTGAACATTGCTTACAATTTTATCATAATGTCCTTTTTTAGGAGCAATGATAACAATTGGCATATTTTCATCAATTAATGCAATTGGACCGTGCTTCATTTCTGCAGCAGGGTAACCTTCAGCATGAATATAAGAGATTTCTTTTAATTTTAAAGCACCTTCAAGTGCAGCCGGATAATTGTATCCTCTTCCCAAATAAAGGAAATTGGTTGCACTCACAAAATCCTTTGCGATATTTTGTACCAGATCGTGAGTCGTACCCAAAACATCTTCTATTTTTTTAGGAATGGCATCCAGTTCGGCAATTAAGCTCATAAATTCGGCGTTTCCTAAATTCCCATTATGTTTCCCTAATTTAAGTGCAATCAAAGAAAGAATTGTTAACTGCGCGGTAAATGCTTTTGTAGAAGCAACCCCGATTTCGGGACCAGCATGCGTATAAGATCCTGCATCTGTAATTCTCGCAATAGATGAATCTACGACATTACAAATACCATAAATAAATGCCCCTCTTTCTTTAGCCAATTTTAAGGCGGCCATAGTATCTGCAGTCTCACCTGACTGGGAAATTGCAATTACAACGTCTTTATCTGTGATAATTGGATTTCTGTATCTGAATTCAGAAGCGTATTCTACTTCAACAGGAATTCTGGCATATTCTTCAATTAAATATTCACCAATAAGTCCTGCATGCCAAGAAGTTCCGCAAGCAATGATAATGATTCTGTTGGCATTTTTAAATTTTTCGATATGATCCCAAATTCCAGCCATTTTGATAACTCCTTCATCTACGAGAAGCCTTCCTCTCATCGTATCGTGAACCGATTTAGGCTGTTCGAAAATTTCTTTCAGCATAAAATGCTCATATCCTCCTTTTTCAATCTGCTCTAAACTTAGTTTGAGTTCCTGAATTTCCGGTTCAATTTTAGAATTTTCGCTTATGGTTCTGATGTCCACTCCATTTTCAAGAGAAATCGTTGCCATATGACCTTCTTCAAGATAAATAGCTTCTTTAGTGAATTCTACGAATGGTGATGCGTCTGAAGCGATAAAATATTCTTTCTCACCGATTCCTATCGCCAAAGGAGATCCTAATCTTCCTACAACCAATACGCCAGAAAAATCTTCATGCATTACTGTGATTGCGTAGGCTCCATATACTTCATTAAGGGCATATCTTACTGCGGTAGGAAAATCCATGTCAGCATTTAAATCCATAAAATACTGTACTAGATTTACTAAAACTTCTGTATCTGTTTCAGATTTAAATGTAAATCCTTTTTCAGTAAGCATCGTTTTAATCGTATCATAATTTTCAATGATGCCATTATGAACAAGTGCTATTTTTCCGTTATTTGATAAATGAGGATGAGAATTTCTGTCGCTAGGAACACCATGTGTAGCCCAACGCGTATGTCCCATACCAATTTTCGCAACTCCTTTTAACTGGCTGGAAATGCTTACCAAATCATCTACTTTACCTTTGGTTTTTTCAACTTCAAGTTTATTTTCTGCATTTTCAAGAACGATTCCGGCACTATCGTACCCTCTGTATTCTAATCTTCTAAGACCGTTAATTACAATATCGTAAGCGTCCTGAAAACCTGTGTATCCAACGATTCCGCACATATTTTTATCAAATGTATTTTAAATTATTTTGTACCGTAAATTACTTTTAATTGAACCCTGTTTGGGTTTCCTACCTGCGACCCCACAAAAACAGCTCTACTTGTATTATATGGTGTTGTAGTGAATTTGTATCCTGCTAAACTGGTTCCATCAGAATTAGTCTGGAATGATCCCATATCAATTTTAAAATATATAGTAGCCTTTTTAGTAGAGTCATAATTACTATCTTCCACAAGATCTTTTACTGATTTAGTAACGATAAAATCATAATATGTGGGATTTTTATCATAGTCAAAAATCTTGTAAATACTATAATTATTAGAACCCGCTAAATTTAATATATCATCTGTAAAATTAGATATTGTAGACGGCAGACCTGTAGTCGGATTAATCTTTGCCGGATCTATATATTTTTTTAACAATGTTAACTCTCTCGGCTTAGCCAAATTATTATTCCAATCTGTAGGATCTGTATATATCCTCACTTTAGCACTAATAATAGCAGCTTTATCATTTTGATACAATTGATTAAGCTGATTAATAGTTTCATTTGGAATTTTAATACCTATTGATGGACCTCCCATTCCCTGTAAAAATAATTTCGGAGCACCATTACTTTGATTTCCAATTGTAGCAGATGCCCATGCAGAACCTGTTCTGTCATATTGATATTGCCCAATATGGGTATTAGCGGACCCTAAAGCAAATGAATATGTAGTTTGTGGTCTTGTTGTTGTACCGTTTTCAGTTTTATCATACTTATAGTACATAATAAGCTCCATATCGTTATGTGAAATCTGGAATAAATAGCCATCTTCTTCATCAACAGAAATTCTAAGACCCTTAAAATATCTTATGAAATTTGAAGCATCCTGAAGTTCAGGCTGATCTTTCTTTGCTATAATTTTACTCTGGAAAAAGGTTTTATCCAATGGAATTCTGATTCCCGGAGTTGATGCTGTAAATAAAGCAGCACCACCATCATCTTTTGTAATGGCTACAGAACTCACATATCCTTTAAACTGCTTTGATCCCAAATCTGCGCCTATATCAAAAGTCTGATTAGATTTGGCACTATCAGAAGCACCTTTTAAGAATGTATTTACTTCATGAACTCTTAAATTAAATGTTTTTTTCGCCTTCCCAAATTTTAAAACAGGATATGTATTTACTACTTTTTTAGCATTAACACTCCCGTCAGCGGCTGTAGTGTAAGTATAACTATCATCTACTGTATTGGTTGTAACACTGTCAGTAGCGTATCTAGGTTTCATAACCAAAACTACTGAGTCGACTACTGCATTTGTCCCAAAATCAGGATCGTATGTTGACAGTCTAAGCTGCGTCAGATAAGAAGCTTTCTGCATTCCGAATTGTCCTTCATTGAAAGCACCTAAGACAGCATACGTTAATTTAGAGGCATCACTTCTGATACTATCATTATTGTTTATATTGAATGCAGTAACATCAAAAGATTTTTCATTTCCCTGTGCAGCACCATCTAAGAATAATTGTTCTCCCAATGTATCTGCATCTGGCTCACAGTTATAAAGTAATGCACTTCCGAAAACCACCATAGAAAAAACGGTGATTGCTTTTTTAATAGTATGAATCATTAAAAATGTGTTTTTTAATAAATTTGATTTATAGAATCTACGTCAAGATATTCCGATTTGGGAGTAGAACTTTCGTTGAAAGCTTTATCTAAGTCTTCATCTAAAAATTCATCTCCTTTTACAACCAAATCTACGTAGTTCATGCTTTCGATCACAAAAGATTTTACACTCGGATTATCTAACGCTTTTAATCCTGAAATATTATCAAACTTCAGTTTTTCGTCGATATTGGAAGCCAAAGATGCATCTTTCTCATTGTATAATGAAAGAACGATTTTCGCATCCTTGAAGTAAGTATCTGTTTCGTAATAGGTTTTCAGATAAATTGGAACAAAAGAAGCCATCCATCCGTTAAGATGAATAACATCCGGAACCCAATTCAGTTTCTTAATGGTTTCAATTACTCCTCTGGCAAAAAATATTGCTCTTTCATCATTATCCTCGAAAGGCTGTCCTTCATCATCAAAATAATATTGTTTTCTTTTGAAATACTCTTCATTATCGATAAAGTAAACCTGAAGTCTTTCCCCCGGAAGAGACGCTACTTTAATAATAAGAGGCTGATCCAGATCATTAATAATAATATTCATTCCGGAAAGTCGGATCACCTCATGAAGCTGGAATTTCCTTTCACTTATCTGTCCAAATCTTGGCATAAAAACTCTTACATCATTGCCTTCTTGGTGCATCTTAAGTGCCATTTTGTTTACCACTGCAGCCATATTTGTATCTTCCTGATATGGATACATCTCTGTAGTAATGTACAGTATTTTTTGATTCGGCATAAACTTCTATCTAATTTTTGTAAAAATGCTTTAATGCGCAAAATTACGAAAAAACATTCATTATTATTTTAATTAACATTTTTTTACGATAATTCCCTTTGTCAAATTATTAAAACTAAGACTTCATGTATCATAATTATATGATATTTTTAGTATTTTTGAATTACTATTAAAATAAGCTATGGAAGTTCTAAAAAATAAAAAAGTTCTTCAGGATTTCATTGAAAGACAGAAAGAAATGGGCAAAAAGATAGGTTTTGCACCTACCATGGGAGCCCTTCACGACGGACATTTATCCCTATATAAAGCAGCCAGAGAAGAGAACGATCTTGTGGTATCATCAATTTTTGTTAATCCTACTCAATTTAATAATCCGGAAGATCTTGAAAAATATCCAAGAGATATCAACAGAGATATTTCTATTCTTGAAAAATCAAGTTTGGTTGACGCTGTTTACATTCCTGAAGTCACAGACATTTATCCTGAAAAAACAGAAAGTCAGCATTATGATTTTGACGGACTGGAAAATGAAATGGAAGGAAAATCCCGACCGGGACATTTTGACGGTGTCGGAACGGTCGTAGAAGAGCTTTTCAGTCAGGTAAAGCCCGACAATGCTTATTTTGGAGAAAAAGATTTCCAGCAACTGGCAATTATCAAAAAAATGGTTGAAAAGAAAAAACTTCTGATTAACATCAAGGGTGTTCCCATTTACAGAGCAGAGAACGGACTTGCTTTAAGTTCCCGAAACCAAAGACTTCATGAAGACAGAAGAGAAGCATCTTCTGTTATTTATGAGACATTAACAAAAGTGAATGAATGGTTCAGAGTGATTACAGTTCCGGAAATAAAAAACAGAGTACAGGACATTTTTGATCATCAAAGAGGAATGCAGCTAGAATATTTTCTGATTGCCGATGAAAAAACACTCAAAGAAACAGATTTCTTTTATAAGGACAAAAAATTCCGTGCATTTATAGTTGTAATTGTGGATGGAGTGAGACTAATTGACAATATGCACCTGAATTAATTTAATCAAATTCAAATCATCTTAAAATAACAAGCGTTGCTTTTTAGCAACGCTTGTTATTTTTATCTACCTCTATAAATGAAGACAGTAGATTATATAAAAAATCAAAGGCTTCTTACGAAGCCTTTGAAACACCAAATCACAAAATATTAATATGAAAAAAATTTACTTTTCAGTAAACTTGTGACCCGGCTGGGATTCGAACCCAGGACCCATACATTAAAAGTGTATTGCTCTACCAGCTGAGCTACCGAGTCGGTCACTTAATTTGAATTTACTTTAAAAAGTAATATTCTTTTTTTTAAGAGCTGCAAAGATACGAATTATTTCGTTCCTGCAAAATTTATTTTCAAAATCAAAGGCTTCTTAAGAAAGCCTTTGAAACACCAAATCACAAAATATTAATATGAAAAAAATTTACTTTTCAGTAAACTTGTGACCCGGCTGGGATTCGAACCCAGGACCCATACATTAAAAGTGTATTGCTCTACCAGCTGAGCTACCGAGTCGTCACAATTAATAGGATAAAATTAAAATTCTAAACTTTACTATTAATTATTCAAATTTTCTGCATTGTGCCTGCGACTGGACTCGAACCAGCACATCCTTAGGAAACCACCCCCTCAAGATGGCGTGTCTACCAATTTCACCACGCAGGCAATAAAAACTACAAAAATCCAGTAATCTTTTTTTGCTTGTGACCCGGCTGGGATTCGAACCCAGGACCCATACATTAAAAGTGTATTGCTCTACCAGCTGAGCTACCGAGTCGGTCACTTTATCAACGATTAACACAGTAATAATGTCCCTCGTTTTTAGTGGTGCAAAGATATGAGTTTTTTCTTTATCTCAAAACTTTTTTGCAAATTTGTTTAAAAAAAATTCATGATAATTTCACTGGTCGGATACATGGGAAGTGGCAAATCTCACATTTCCAAAATATTAAGCGACAAACTCAATTTTAAATTAATTGATCTGGATAAAGAGATTTCCAAAAGAAACAACATGACAATCCCCGAAATCTTCGATAAAAAGGGAGAAATCTACTTTAGAAAGCTGGAAAGAGAGACATTGGAAGAAATTCTTGCGTCCGAAAAAAATACAATTTTAAGTCTTGGCGGAGGAACTCCTGTTTACTATAACAATATGGAAATCATTAACCATAATTCAAAAAGCGTTTTTTTAAGGGCTTCTGTTGCAACTTTAACAGAAAGACTTTCTAAACAGAAGGAAAAAAGACCTTTAATTGCAAATATTACTGATGAAAATCTTGCAGAATTTATAGCCAAGCATTTATTCGAAAGAAATGATTTTTATAATAAAGCACAGATAAGCATAATTACAGACAGCAGAACTCCGGAAGATATTGTGAATGAAATAACAGAAAAGCTCTATCTCTAGAGCTTTTTGTTAATCTTCGTTTTCAGAGTCGTCCCCATTTTCGCCAAAGAAATCGTCCCAGTCCGTAAAATCTGAGGCAATATCATTTTCTACGTAATCGTCCATGTCTCTGCGGTCTTTTTTCGTAGGTCTTCCCTCACCTTTATTTCGATAATAATCCTGAGACATTTTACGCATTTTCAATAATTCATATTGTTCCTTATCGGTTACATCCTTTATATGAAGAGGAACAAGCTTCGCTCCGATCCTGCTTTTAGGAATCTGAATTACTTTAATTTGATAGTCAATCTGATTTTTACGGATCTTAATAACATCTCCTTCCTTCACCTCTTTAGAAGACCTTACAACCGACGCACCGATAGAAACTCTGTTCTTTTTAATCTCCTCAGTAGCAATGGTTCTGGTCTTATAAAAACGAATGCTCCATAAAAATTTATCTATTCTCATAATTTTTTATACTTTTGTCGTTATATTATTTGTAAAGTAATTAAAGTTTTTTGAAAAATGAAAAAAATATTTTTATATATCCTTGCTGGATCTCTTTGTTTCACGGCATGTAAAAAGGATGATGAAGTTGAAACATTTGTAGAACCGGAAGATATCTCGGTAAGAAATTCATATGATGATCAGGCGATCCAAAAGTTTATGAATGACAATTACCTTGATTCACAAGGAAATATAAAAGCATTCAGCTCTACAGATACTTCTGATGATAATGAGAAAAAATTATCTGAGCTGAGTCCTGTAAAACTTTCTTCCGGGGTTATTTATATTGTAAGAAACGGAGCACAGCCAACTTCAGGAGTAACTCTTGAAACGAATCCTGAAGCAACAAACGCCACTCAGATCAGAACGATGATGAGAGCAAACTATTACCTTGCAACAAATACCGATGGTAATGTAGCATTTACAACATCAGGAGTTTTAACCAACACAATCAACGGAAGTGGTTCTCCTTTAACTGATCCGTTGTTTTATTATGTGAAGAAAAAAACAATGACGGATGCTACAACTGATGCTGCCAAACTAAGAAAATACTACGAAATAGAAGGTCTTCAGGAAGGATTAAAGTATTTTCAGGGATATGCAAATCTATCAGACGGAGACGCATATAATTTACAGGGTGTAATTATCGTCCCTTCAAGAGCTGCTTTCGGAAGAGATACCCACTACAATTATACAGGGTATTCACTCCAAAATAATTGTTTTGTATTCAATTTTCAAATTTACAAAGCTAATCAGAGACCTGTTCTAGAACAATAAAAAATAAAGCGCTTCCCAATAAGAAGCGCTTTTTTATTTGCTTAAAATTAATACTTAGCTTTCTGCTTTACATTTCCTAAAATATCCGGAAAATAGAGATCTGCTAAATGATCAAACTCATCGCCCCTCATGAACATTGTGGCATCTACTTCTTCGTAAGAACTTCTTCCTGCCGCTGCAATCAGTTCATTGCAGGTATGAAGCGTATTTTTATGAAAATGATACACTCTTTCCGCTTTATCCGTAACATCCAGACCTTTAATTAACATTTTATCCTGTGTGGCAACTCCTGTCGGACAATTATTGTTATTACACCTTAAAGCCTGAATACAGCCTAAAGAGAACATAAATCCTCTCGCATTATTACACATATCTGCACCCATCGCGATTGCTCTTAAAATGTCTAGACTTGTCAGAACTTTTCCGCTTGCAATCACTCTTAATTTACTTCTTAAATTATAATTATTCAGCGTTCTGTTAACAAAAATCAAAGCAGGTTCCAAAGGCATTCCTACTCCATCTGAGAACTCAGGCGGTGCGGCTCCGGTTCCTCCTTCCGCTCCGTCAATGGTTATAAAATCAGGATAAATCTTCAAAACATTCATCTGGACACAGATATCTTCAAATTCTTTGGTGTCGCCGACGCACAATTTAAATCCAACAGGTTTTCCTCCGGAAAGTTCTCTTAACTGCTGTACAAACCTCAACAAACCTGCAGCATCGGAAAAAGAAGTGTGTGAAGGCGGTGAAATAATCGTCATTCCTGGAGTGACGTGACGGATTTTTGCAATTTCCGGAGTATTTTTAACAGCCGGTAAAACTCCGCCATGACCTGGTTTTGCCCCTTGAGATAATTTAATTTCAATCATCTTTACATTGGGTAAAGTAGAATATTTTTTAAACAATTCCGGATTAAATTTACCTTCTTCATCACGACAGCCGAAATATCCGGTTCCAATCTGCCAGCAAAGATCGCCTCCTTCCAGATGATGCGGAGAAATCCCTCCTTCTCCCGTATTGTGGTAAAAATTTCCTTTTTTTGCGCCTCTGTTCAAAGAGATCTGAGCGCGGTCGCTTAATGCCCCGAAACTCATTGCCGAAATATTAAATAACGAAGCATGATAAGGCTGAGAACACTGCTCTCCTCCTACCCAGACTCTCGGAAGTTCTTCCATAGGAGATTTTGCATAAATGGAATGCTTAATTCCTTCATATTTTCTGTGGTTAACTTCGAGCTGTGTTCCGAAAGGCACAGTGTCACTTAAATTTTTGGCTCTTCTGTACACCGCAGAACGCTGATTTCTCGGAAAAGGTTTTCCATCGGTTTCTCTTTCAATGAAATACTGCTGCATTTCCGGTGAAATACTCTCAAAAAAGTATCTGAAATAGCCCAAAACAGGAAAATTTCTTAGAATAGCATGTTTAGATTGGGTAATATTATAAATTCCGATTGCATACACAATGGTTAACAAAACAGGAATCCACCAATCTGCCCTTATTAAAAAAGCAACCGACCACGCAACGACGAGAATAATAGCTCCCCAAAGCAAAAATTTGTCTCTCATATCATTTTGAATTTTACCAAAGTTAAAAAATTTAAATTGATATGAACGGGCTGAGAAACATCAAAAAGATGAATGAAAGAAGTTATTTTTGGATTAAATGTGATGATTTCAGATTTCGATTTCATTAAAACAAAAAAAGACATCACTCTGATAGCAATGTCTGAATTATTTTAAATGAATTGTTTAAAAGAATATTAAATTTTCTCGAGAAAACTCTCAAAGGAATTCATCACAGAAACGGTTCCGTCTGCTTCTATTTTTTCAAGCTTTAAGAATTCAATCTGATTGACTGAAGCCTGATCGAAATCTTTCTGAACTCTCACATAATTCTCTGTGAAGCCAAACATTTTTCCGTCTTTGTTTTCGTGTTCCCAAAGTACAGGAAGTGTTTTTCCAAGCTGGGTCTGGTAAAATGCCATCTTTTTCTTTTCAGATAAAATTCTAAGCATTTTATTGCGTCTTTTTCTTTCGGGAATCGGAACTACGCCTTCCATTTCTGCCGCTTCCGTATTTTCCCTTTCAGAATAGGTGAAAACGTGAAGATAAGTAATCGGAAGCTCATTCAGGAAGTTATATGTTTCCATAAACAGTTCTTCTGTTTCTCCCGGAAAACCGACAATTACATCCACACCAATCGCTGCATCCGGCATTACCTCACGGATTTTATTGACTCTGTCGGTATATAATTTCGTTAAATAACGGCGCTTCATTTTTTTCAGCAATTCATCGCTTCCTGATTGTAAAGGAATATGAAAATGCGGAACAAAGCTTTTGCTTTTCGAAACCAGTTCTATGCTTTCGTCTTTCAACAGATTCGGTTCGATGGAAGAAATACGGATTCTTTCGATTCCTTCAACCTGATCAAGCTCAGAAATTAAATCTAAAAAAGTATGTTCGTGTCTTTTGTTTCCAAATTCTCCTTTTCCGTAATCTCCGATGTTTACGCCTGTAAGAACAATTTCTTTGATGTCTCTTTCAGCAATTTCTTTGGCGTTTTTCAATACATTTTCGATGGTGTCGGAACGGGAAATCCCTCTTGCCAAAGGAATTGTACAGTAGGTACATTTGTAATCGCAGCCGTCCTGAACTTTCAGAAAAGCTCTGGTTCTGTCTCCGATGGAGTAACTTCCAATGAAAAAATCTGTTTCTTCAATTTCGCATGAATGAACGATCCCTTCGTTTTCAGATTTCTCCAGATCATCAAGATAGCTCAGAATATTGAATTTTTCTTTGGCTCCTAAAACCAAATCTACCCCTTCAATCTGTGAAATTTCCTCCGGTTTCAACTGTGCATAACATCCCACTATTACAACCAGACCATCCGGATTAGCTTTCATGGCTCTTTTTACGTGAAGTTTGCATTCGCGGTCGGCATTTTCAGTTACCGAACAGGTATTGATAACATACACATTCGCCTTTTCATCAAAACTTACCTTATCGTAACCTGCTTCTGTTAATTGGCGGGCAATGGTAGATGTTTCTGCAAAATTTAATTTGCAGCCAAGAGTATGAAATGCGGCAGTTCTTTGAAATTGAGACATTTATTGATTCTGAATTTTGTGGGTGCAAAGATAATCATTTTAAGATGAATTCTGAATTGATTCAGTCTATTATAGTGTCATCATAAAATTGATAGAAAACGGAAAACAAAAATTTCAGACCGGAAAAACAACACGTAAATCCTAAAATGCTATTTAAAGTTTTATTTACCCACAAAAGTCGCAAAAGATAAATTAAATTTTTAAAAACCCTTGATTTTTATTGTATTGGGCGTTTTGGTTATTCCGTAAATACGCTGCATTATTATCTTTTGCCTCTTTTGCAGCTAATTCTGAAAGTGGTTTTAAGCAGGGCTACAATTAAAAAACTAAATGTAGTCCTGCTTACATTGACAGAGTTTTTTCTTTAATTATTCTTTTACAGGATGCGCTGTGCAGATATAAAAATGTATTTAACTCCGGGAATTCCTTTTGTGTAGCAAAACCATTTAAGCTCGTACCAACTTGTATTATTAATTGAAATAACGATTCTCGAATTGGTTGGCGCCACCCAACTTACCGGTGCAGAAGATAAACTCAGGCTGCTTCCATTGTTTACAGAAACATCAGTTGCTGTTGTATTTCCTACTACCGAAATATCAATATTTGAAACGTAGGCTACATTTATTGTATTACCTGTGAGGTTTTTTATTCTTGGTACATATTCAGCCGCGGAATATACTAAAACATCCATTAGAATACCATCTATCGACAAAAGATTAGAAGAAATGGAAGAGTCATTAGAAACGTTTTGAGAGAGATGTCCAGCAATGTAACTGTCTGTTAAAGTAAAAGTTTTTGAAAGTACAGTCGCTCCTCCGGTAATAGTGACTACATCTCCACTACTGTTTACTCCAAGAGGCTTTCCTTCTGATGTATTCGAAGAGCTGTTAAGATTACTGAATCTTAAGCCGGATGTTCCGTTGGAATCGGATTTAATTTCCAAGGTGTTCCCAGGAGTGGTGGTATTAATCCCTACTTTACCATTTTGAGCGTAAAATAAAACTGTAGGAAAAACTGCTAATAGAGAAATAAATTTGATTTTCATAATGTTATTATAATATTTGATTAATATTTTAAAATGATAATAAGTATAATTACAGCACAACCTGATGTTTTGTAAAAGATTTTGCTGAAAATAGCTGCCATTTGTTAAAAAATGATACAATGACGTGCTTTATCAGATTTTTTTATAAATTCGTGCTTTCAAATCTTTTCGACTTTTAAGGTTCGCACAGGCAAATGAATGCCCTTATTACCTACTTGTAAAACAAGAATATTCTTAAAAGAAGATTTGAATTTTTACTTCCGTTTATTTTCAACAAAGATAATTTTACTTCTGCTCATCACTGAAATAGAAACCTCATTAATATTAGCCAATAATGATTATTGATTAATACATATATATATTGTAAAATGGAAAAAAAACACAAAATGAAAAAATTGATAAAAAAGCTCATAATCAATAAAATAAGAATATCAAAAGTGATTAATGACTTATCTAAAGCGCATTCCCAATATCTTTTAACAGATAACAGAGCACTCCGGGAACGCCAGATTTTAAAGCTTAAAAAAGAATTAGCGGAAAGATATATTTATTTGATGTGTATTATACTTCTATTGCATATTACCATTTATCTAACGGCTATGAAAGATATTTTTTTGGTATATTATCTATCAGCAGGGGTTATTTTATTGCTATTGACATTGGTTTGGCTAAGAACATGTTACTACAATCTAATGAATAAGATACTGCATACATATTTCATTATTGCTCCTTTATATGCATTTTACATCATCCTAAAGTTTTGGAAAGTATCCACAGGACAATGTGTGTGGCTCATCCCCCTTCCTTTTGGAGCTTATATATTTTTCGCTAGAAAAGAAGTTATACTTTACTCTTTATACTGCTGCTTCATTATAATTCTTGGGTGTATGCTCAATAAATTCTTTACGTTTAACTTTACAAAACATATTCCCGAAAAGATACACTGTAAGGACACTCTTCTGATTCTATCCAACATTCTTGTCGTTGGTTTGTTAGCCTATTATAAAGATGAAATGAGGGAAGTTAACACCCTCATCAAAATAGAAGAAAAGGAAAAAATTATCCTTCCGGTTACCCTTAATGAAAGAGTACTGGAAATGGCAGATTCTCTTTTTGAAAAAATAGAACATGAAGTTGTAGGTAATAAACTTTTTACCAACCCGGATCTGAATATTTCGACACTGAGTACAATACTGAAAATAAGTAACAATTATATTTCAAAAGCAATAAGAGTTCATGGTTATACTAATTTCAACCATTATATAAACACACACCGCATCTCCTATGTAAAAAAAATAATAGAAGAAAGTGATATGAAAAAAATAACGCTCATGTATATTTATACTGAAGCAGGCTTTACCAGCCAGTCTACGTTTAATCGTGTTTTTAAACAACTGGAAGGTATAACTCCTTCGGAATATATGGAAAATTCCGAAAAACAAAAAAACTCATTTAAAATGTGACTGTTGACGATTTATCTGGGGCATCTGTTTATGATTATTGTCTGTATTCGTCTCTTACCTCAGAACTGTTCTGGTAACAAACGAGAGACGAATTTTGAATTTCAGGTTCATCAATCTGCTGCAAATCCATGATACATTGTTCTCTGATATTCCACAATTCATCTAAACTGTAAGTGATGCGTTCTTCATTCAGCCACTTTTCAAGAAAATCTTTGTGAAATGAAATTTTCTGAGTACCAATTTCGTTGAATTCTATTTCCTGTTCAATCAGCAGTTTATCTTTAAATTGTTGATAATGTGAACTGCGGTTCGTAAAATCGTAATATTCGTCATCAATTTTGAGATAATTATGCGCTTCCGGAATGTATTTCAAATTAAATTTTTGCAAAGTACCACGAATTTTCGGAGTGTATTCTGCATCTATTTTAAAAATTCCAAGAATGAGTTTTACATCGCTGTGATGGTTTTCCAGAGCAAGTTTTCTCAGGGCGGCGTGTTTTTACTGCAGGTTCCGCCAAAATCATCAAAAATACATTCGGTTCTGCTTTTATCATTATTTCTTTTGTAAGGGAGCATTGAAATATATTGGCACGCAGAATGAAAATCTGTAATTTTTCTATTTAAAAATTCATCAGAAATAATTCCTTTATTTTGAATGGTAAAGTTCTTCATTACTGCTGTCTGAATTTAGTAATCATTTCAGAATTAAATTCCTGCGATTTGTTTCTCGGAATAGAAAGACTTTTCCAGTCTTCATTCTTCATCATTTTTGCGATATACACAATCTGTCCGATATGATAAGGATAATGCGCCAACTGACGGAAAATGGCATCCATAAACGTATGTGCTTCATTTCTTATGTAAATTACGGAATGTATATTTTCATCATTCATCTGGTTCAGAGCGTCAAAAAAACATTTCCAGCCTTTTTCCCAATATTCCAGAACCTCAGCTTTCGTTTTAAAAGTATCAACAAATTCTTCATCCCTGTTCCGCCATGATTTTTCGCCGTCTTCGGTTAAAAAATTAGTCCATCTGGATAACATATTTCCGGCGATATGCTTAACAATAATCGCTACAGAATTGCTTTCTTCATTAAACTGCCAGAAAATCTGTTCATCCGAAAGCTGCCCGAAAGATTGATCTCCGAGTATTTTATAGTATTCAAAACGTTTTATCAATAAATCTTTCATGATGTAAGTTTGAATATCTAAGATAAGGATTTTACAAAACAAAAACCGTTACACAGGCAACGGTTTTCTATTGAGTTCTGAAAATTATTCTCTGTTTTTTACCATTACCCAGCCGGAATACTTGAATAAGGTGTTCTTCTTATCATTTTCGTTCCAAGAAACCGAATACCAGTAAGTTCCTGTTGGGACTTTTTTGCCTCCGATGGTTCCGTCCCACGTATAATTTCTGAATTTATCCGCCTTAAAAACAAGCGTTCCGTATCTGTCGAAAACACTCAATACCAAATTCTGTTTGTATCCTAAAGCTGAATAATCGATCACATCATTCACTCCGTCTCCGTTTGGTGTAATTACATTTACCAAATTAGGAACAACCACAGTAATATCAATCGGTTCACAATTGTAGGCATCTTTTACAAAAACTCTGCTGTCTCCTCTCGGAAGGTTTGTAAATACGTTAGAATCCTGCCATTTGATTCCGTCAAGAGAATATTTGTACGGAGCGGTTCCACCTGAAACATCTACCGTTATGGTATTATTGGTAATATCAACTGATGAAATTACCGGCTGTTCCGATGCATATACTTTTACACTTTGCTTGGTAATACAGTCGCCGCTTTTTAATTTCACCCAATACGTTCCTACTCCTACATTATTGATGGTCTGTGTCGTTGCACCTGTACTCCACTCATAACTCGTAAATCCGGAACCTGCATCCAGTGTGGTTCGGTCTTCCATACAGATAATTTTGTCTTTCAGGACATTGGAATATACCGGCTGAATGACTACTAAATTCACTTTCGCAATTGCAAAACAATTGTTAGAATTAAATACTTTGATGTAAATAACGCCATTTGGAGCGATGTAATTTGAGAATAATACAATTTCATTGGTTCCGTTTTGGGCATCTGCTAAAGAAGGATAATATTTTTTAGTCGTTCCGCTTTGCGTGGTGACGGCTGCAAGACTGAGATTAAATGCTCCCGTTGAAGGATTGGACTCAATAAAGCAGGTTCTTAAAGTGGCCTCGGTAACCACAACAACCGGATAAAATTTCAGAATAATCTGTGCAATAGCTACACAACCATATTGAGAAGTAATTTTAACATACACCGTTCCTTCTGCCGAAACGAAATTAGTGATGTTTGTAATGGGATTTATTCCCGCATTAAGATCTGAAAGTGAATTATAATAAACCTTTACTGCGGTAGGATCTCCAAAAACAGCAGCGGAAGTTAAATCGTAAGTTCCGGTTCCGGCATTGTTGTTATTACAGCTGTAGAGCGTAACATTGGTTCCTGAAATATTTCCGTATTTAAATTTGAAAGCTCCCACCTGTCTGCAGGAATTAATAGGGTTATTCGGGTTTGCAGGATCCTGATAATGGATACTGTAATAATATGTTGTGGCAGTATTAACGGTAATCGGTGACACAATAGGATTTGCTCCGGAAAGTGCTTCATTCTGTGAAGTATGATAACTGATCTGGAAATTGCTGTTGCCATTAAGAATACCGGAAGACAAGGTACTGAAATTAAAAACCATGGGATTTTCGCAGACAATAATTTCTCTTGGATTGGCAGGATTGGCAGCCGGAACTCCCGGCGGAGTAAATGGATAAGTCTGAATGTTAGGATCTGTAAACGGCGAAGCCAGTGTTGCCGTTCCTCCCCAATTTAGAGAAAACGGAGCCATTGTAGGATTAAAAACATCTACCCAGTTATCTATGTACAAATAGTAAGTCTGCCCCGGTAAAACATCCATATATTTACAGTAAGGTGTTAACGATCCTCCTGCAGCACTAATGATGGTGCTCGTCATATTCATGCCTGTAGAAGCTCCGACTCCGATAACGGTGGCTGCATTACAGCGAACCGGAAAACCAAGACTTGCACAGTTCACATTCGGTCCGTAAATCGCCCAGTCGTAATCTGCTCCCGGATCTGTAGGAACGAGATCGAAAGTAAGCGTTCCGCCTGTTGCAATGGTAAATTTATACCAGATTGAATTGTGCTCACCGGAAGATAAACATCCTCCTAAATTTTCATTAACGGCCCCGATTCCCGTCGGAGAATACGTTATACTGGAATTTCCGCATACCGCAAGTGCTGATGAACAGTCTGCCTGAGCGAAAATAAAAGATGAAATAAAAAGCAAGAAAAGAAGTAGAGTTTTTTTCATATCATGTTGAATTTGGTTATTAATTTGTGCGGTAATTTGCTGTCTATCAAATATAAACAATTCCAATTAAAAATAATAGATTCAACGAAAATAATTCAATAAAAGCTGATTAAAAATGAAATATTTTCAGCTACTACTTGATACTTGTGATATTTCCGCAAAGATTTTCGAGATGAAAAATCTTGTGAAAAGGGCTTTTTACCTTTTGCAGATGTTCTTTATCCTGAATAAAAGTATAGCGTGAGGCGATGGAATTCATATCCGAAACAATAACGAGCCAACATTCGTCGACCGAAGTATCGTAGTAAGGAAATTTTTCGTTCTTTTTTTCAATCAGCTCTACAATTTTCTCAGAACATAATTCATCAAAAAGATTCATATTGTATTCATGGGTAATAAAAACATTTCTACGGTGGAAAGACTTTCGGATTCCTTTCACATTTCCTACAGGTTTTCCTTTTTTGATGCTTTTACAGATATTTAAAATAATTTCCTGCTGATTTTCCAGAGAATCAAGTTTGATATTTGAGTGAAATTCTAAAAAATAAACACCACGAAATTTCGTAGTGTCTTCCTGTTCCAATAATATTTCTGCCTGACGGAAAATCTTGTTCAGATTGCTTTCAACTTTCTTCATTTCAAGATGATTGATCACTTCGGTAAGTTCGATTCCGATTTTCTTGTCGTTGAATTTTGCGATAAAGTCGGGACTTTCGCAGGTTAAATCTTCAAATTTAACTTCAGGAAAATGGTGCATGAAAGAATTGAGCAGTAAAATTTCCGCTTTCTTTTTATATTTTTCGCGGTCGTGAAGCGGAGATTCGTCGATCTTACGGTGATACTTTTCTATCGGCTTCTTTTTCAAGTGTCGGTTCAGATAATATAAGCTCAGATTTTTAATTAAATCTTCATCAGAAAATGCCTTTTTCATGTGCTTATTATTTTATTGTTATGGAACACATAAAACTTCCGGTTTCAGATCATGAAGTTTTGATTATCAAAAAATTACCTATTAAAGGTAAATAAAAAACAGATTCAAAAAGTATTTTTAACGTTAATTTATAAAATAATTAATGTAGAGTTTATTTTCATAATTAATACCTTTGCCTCCTCACTTAATAAACTGTTACACATGGATTTTAAAAATTTTAAAATACCTTTTAGCGTAAATCCGCAGTATTCCAAGAAAGTTGCTTATTTTTCTATGGAATTTGCGATTGAGCAGGTGCTGAAAATATATTCGGGAGGATTAGGATTTCTGGCGGGTTCCCACATGAGAAGTGCTTACAATCTGAAACAGGATCTTATCGGAATCGGGATTTTATGGAAATTCGGGTATTACGATCAGGCAAGAAATCATGATCAGACGTTACAACCGACATGGACGAAGAAAATGTACAGCTTTCTGGAAGACACCGGCATAAAATTTCAGATAGAAATCCACAGCGCTCCGGTTTGGGTAAAAGTATGGTACCTTGATCCTGAGATTTTCCACACGGCTCCAATGTTTTTCCTGTCAACGGATGTTCCTGAAAATGACCACATTTCTAAAACCATCTGTCATAAACTGTATGATGCCAATGAATCTACAAAACTGGCACAGTACATTCTTCTAGGAAAAGGAGGCGCTAAATTGCTGGATGAAATGAACATTGAAAGAGATGTTTATCATTTAAATGAAGCTCACGGACTTCCTGCTGCGTTCCATCTGCTGAAAAAATACAACGGAAACCTGAATAAAGTGAAAGAAAAGCTGGTTTTTACCACGCACACTCCTGAAGAAGCTGGAAATGAAAAGCACAATATGAGACTATGTTATGATATGTCTTATTTTTCAGGATTCAGTATGGAAGAGGTAAAAAATATCGAAGGTTCTGATGACGACCGTTTCAACCATTCGCTTTGCGCGTTGAAAATGGCAAGAATAGCAAACGGAGTTTCTCAGCTTCATGGAGTGGTTTCCAGAGCAATGTGGAGCAAATATCCGGGAATCTGTGAGATTACTTCAATTACCAATGCGCAGGAATTCAAATATTGGGCAGACAAACCGCTTTACAATGCAAAAGACGAAAACGACGAAACAGTTTTCGATTACCGTAAGAAACATTTAAAGAAAAGATTATTTAAAATCGTAGCCGACCAGACCGGAAATTTATTCAATCCAAATGTTTTCACCATTGTCTGGGCGAGAAGATTTGCAGGGTATAAGCGTGCCGATCTGCTTTTACACGATAAAGACAGATTCTACAAGCTGTTGAATCATCCGAAATATCCGGTTCAGATCATTTGGGCAGGAAAACCTTATCCGATGGATTATTCTGCGATTTCTACATTCAATTCTCTGGTGGAGGAAAGCAAAAATCATAAAAATATGGCAGTTCTTACAGGATATGAGTTGTCTTTGAGTAAATCTTTAAAGCAGGGTTCTGATCTTTGGCTGAATAATCCGAGAGTTCCGAGAGAAGCTTCCGGAACCTCCGGAATGACGGCTTCCATGAATGGTTCTGTAAATCTTTCCACAGATGACGGATGGATCCCTGAATTTGCTAAACATGGAGAAAATTCTTTTGTGGTTCCGAAAGCAGATTATGCCAACATGAGCATCTACGAACAGGATAATTATGATCTTAACAAATTATACGAAATTCTGGAAAATGAAATTCTTCCTACGTACTATGACAAGCCGGATCAGTGGAGAAAAATCCAGTACAATTCTATGAATGAAGTGAAAGATCAGTTTAACAGCGACAGAATGGCGGATGAATATTACAGAATTATGTATAATGATTAAAGTTAATTGTTAATTGTTAATTGTTAATAAGCTTTTAAACCGTTAAGGTCGATTTAAGAAGTTAAGCATTATTTAAGTTTTGGTGACGCTACATTAAAATCAGAAATGATTCATCTTAATTTAGCTTAACTTCTTAAATCAATCTTAATGGTTCAATAAATGAAACAAAAAGGCTTGGAAAAATTTTCCAAGCCTTGTTTATTTAGGTTAATCTTTTTTCTTTTTAGGGACTTTTAAGCCCTCCTGTTTCGCTTCAGAAATTCCGATGGCGACTGCCTGTTTTCTGCTCGTCACTTTTTCTCCGGAAGAAGATTTCAGCTTTCCTTCCTTGAATTCGTGCATTACTTTTCCTATTTTATCCTGAGCTTTTTCTGAATATTTTGTCCTGCTCATATTATTTATTTTTAAGATTTAGGTAAAGACACAGCAATTTCATACACTTGGGCGTGCTTCAGATATTTAGAACGCTCTCTGGAAGTTACCGATTCAAAATGATCATTTTTTATCACTACAATCGGGTCTTCTGTATTTTCGATTTCAAAATTGGCGATGTATCTTTCATCGGGTGGAGACTGCTGTAGTTTCGCTTTAATCTTCTGTAATTCATCGGCATATTTTCTGAATCCGGGATCTGAAGAATGGATAAATTTATATTCATCTCCCGCGTCTACGAAATAATGCAATTTTTTTTCTATCAGTCCGGCTTCATTACAGATTTCAGGGTTATCATTTCCGTCTTTGAAGCCCACTTCAACCAGTTCTCCTCCTTTTTTATCGGCACATTCCTGTGCGTCTTTATAGCTTGAAAATCCTGTATATATTATTCTATCATCCAGTTCGTATCGGTTCAGTTTTTGGTTAAAAGCATTCGTTTCCATAATTATATTTTAATTTGATTGTTATGGATACATCCAATTTTCTGCCAAACCCTATGTATATAAAAAAACATTCTTAAAAAAGAATGTTTTACAGAGATTAGTTTTGTATTTTTAGAATCAGAAGATCATTCGAGTTAAAGGGCGGTTACACTAAATACTGCTTTATAAGTAACACCAGATGCATATGTAAAAGTTGCGGGAAAAGACTGTCCCTCAGTAGCTGCGGATCCTACATTATATCCACTCAAAAAAATAGCTAAATTTAAAGTATCATTCTTTTGTAGTCTTACCAATCCGCTTAATCCAAGTGTATATCTAATACTAGCAACTCCTGGGGTAGCATATCTAATTGTAGAGTTATCCAATACAACAGTACCTGAAGCAGGATTCGTACCTGTACAATTTTTCCTAACCTCAAGATTCACAGGGTAATAAAAATTTTGCTTATTTATTGTTGGATTAGCATTTGGAACTATATAAGCCGATATATAGTAGTTTCCATCTTGTGGAACTGTATATCTCCCAGTTCCAAAGTCGAAAAGACCTTGGGGATCAGTAATTACAGTATCAAATTGCTGAAAAGCTCTAAAAGACAAAACAGCATTTTCAGTTGGTCCTATATAAGGGTATACTGTACCATTTACATAAGCTATAGAAGCTATAGAGGTATCGGAACGATTAACAGGCATCCAACTTGTATTTCCGTTGGTATCCGCAACCACAGCATATCCATTGCTTGGAGCATTAGAAGGAAGTACAAAGGTTCCGTCTGCCGCCAAATTTTCCGGTGCTTTTACAGTTATTTTATTAAGTCCATTAGCACTATTTTCGTAAAATTTTATTGATGGAGCTACTCCCCCATTCGAAGATAATGAAATGTTTCCTTTTACATCGAGTGTCTCTGTGGGAAGATCGTTATTTATTCCCACATTTCCATTGGAAGTTACCATAATTCTGGAAGTACCGTTGGTCTGCAATTTGAAATCATGCAGTGTTGTTGTACCAAACGATGCTGCACCACCGCCAAGATATGATCTTAAGCTAATTGTTCCGTTTGTATTATTTATCCCAAAGCTGTTATCCGGAGTCGTAATGGTTAATTTCGTATTGGGTGTTGATGTTCCTATCCCCACTTTTCCATCGTTGGCAACTGTAAAATCATTGAGTTGCTGTGAAGCAGACGGAACTCCAAGCGCAGGATTATCTTTAGCACCATCTACATGAAAAGTTCCCTGAGGATTTGCATTATTAACCCCCACTTGAGAGAATGATAATAATGGAAGTAAAATCCCAATCATAATCATAATAATTGTTTTGTTCTTCATAGTTTTTTAATTTAAAAGTTATCTCAGTGTTTTTAAAAAAAGTTTGCTTTGTAAAGTTATAAACTTTGTAAAAAGCTATAGCACTGCATTTACACTGCAACACATTAAAAAAATGAAAATCAAATATTTAAGAATTAAAAAAATTAAACGGAATACTATCTATTGATGACCCATTTATTAAAATCAACATCCGGATCGAGACCAATTTTTTTTCGCAATCTGTATTTTTTAGACTCTACGGTTCTTATCGAAATATGAGCATACTCTGCAATTTCTTTATTGGAAAACTTTAATTTTATCAAAGCGAGAAACTTCATATCATTATTTGTGAGATGAGGAAATTCTGACAGAAGATTATTATAAAAATCGGAATACAGTTCTTTAAACTTGATTAAAAAGCAAGGATCATCATCTATGGCGAGATGTACAACATCTTCAATTGGTACAGCAAGTTTTTTCTTTAAATCATCTGTCTCATTAAGCTTTTGATCGATAATGTTATTTTTTTCCTTTTCTTTTTTTGTAAAAATCTTTGTCAGTATGAGAATAGTAATTGTACTTATGGCAATAATGGCAGCAATAATATAATAAAAACTGTATCTATTCTTTTTATTCTGCTCATTCTGATCGCTGAGGCGTTTTTCCAGTTCTTCCAAAGGAAGATAAGATTGTTTTTTTTCTGCCAAAATCAAGCTGTCATTCAATGCAGTATACTTTCCCATATACTCATTTTCTTTTTGAAGATTATCCAGATTTCCATATGCTTCATACAAAAGCTTATATGTTTCCAAATCTACTTTATAGAAATTTTTATTTTTAGTAAGCTCAAGAGATTGAAAAAGATATTTTAAGGCTTTTTTATTTTCTCCTTTCTTGATGTATACCTTTCCGTAAGCCTGCAATACAATGGATTTATCTTTGTTGGAAGCATCTTTAGCCAAAGACATTTTATTAGCTTTATCAATAAAATACTTTGCAGAATCCACATAGCCTTTTTTCAGATGTCTGTTTGCTATTGTTACATACAGCATCGGCGAGATCATACATTTTCTTTCATTATTATACACCGAATCCATTTGGTTTAAAGACTCAAAACTTGATCTTTTGCCTTCGTAAATACTGTATCTGAATTTATTTTGCAGGTTTTCATCATCAATCTTATAAACATAATTTAATGACTGATTAAATTTTTTGATAGCCTGCTGATGAAGCTGAACACCATGATAATAGGTTCCGTAGAGAAGATTCAGCTTTGCCTGTAATTCGGCGCTGTTAAAATATTTCAGTTTTTCTTCAGCTTTATTTAAAAAATAAAAACATTCTTCCGGTCTGTTAATTTCTTGATACATCTCAGCTAAATTGAGATAACCGGTAATTTCACCTTTCAAATAATTAATCTTTCGGGATTTATCGATACTACTTTTCTGAAGAATAATTCTATTTCTAAAATCTTCTGAATTATTTTCTGTTATAAGGATATTTTTCTGTATTTCATCAATCTCTGAAGAAGACGATACTTGTGCCTGCATTTTTAATGTAAGCATAATGGGTATGAGAACAAAATAAATTTTGTTCTCAATAAGGGAAAATTTCATTTATATCTCAGTTTTTCACAAAAATAATACTTTATGTGGTAACTTTTAACAAAAAATGATTAATGAAATAATTTATTCTTTGAATAATTAATAATAAAAAAATTAGTAATATTATAAAAATTCACGTTAGTTTCTTTTATATTGTCATCTTAGTAAAGAATTATTAAATTTGAAATCTTTTAAAATTAGAAATGAAAAAATTCTTACTAACGCTTACAGTTGCTGTGGCATTTCAAAGTTTATCCGCTCAGGAAATTACTTTAGATAAAATATATTCAGGATATTACCGCGGAAAAGGCATTGCCGGAATTACCTCCATGAAAAACGGTGAAAATTATCTGGTTATCGAACAGGGAGGAATTGCAAAATATTCTTACAAAACTTCTCAAAAAGAAGGAAACCTTGTGGACGGACAGTTCCAGAGCTATGAATTTTCTGATGATGAATCTAAAATTTTGTTACTGAAAGACAGTGAACCGATTTACAGACATTCGTTTTTAGGAAAATATGAAGTAAAAGATCTTAAATCCGGAAAAACAGTAAGCCTTAATGAAGGAAAATTTGTTCAGGAGCCAAGATTTTCACCGGATGCTACAAAAGTGGCTTTCATTGCAGATAATAATCTTTTTTATCAGGATCTGAATTCCGGAAAAATCACACAGATTACGCAGCATGGTGTTAAAAATAAAATTTTAAACGGACTTGCTGACTGGGTTTATGAAGAAGAATTCGGACACGCAAGACTGTACGAATGGACAAAGAACTCGGATGCGATTCTTTTCGTAAAATTAGACGAAACGGAAGTTCCGGAAATCTATATTCCGATTTATGGCAAAACGCTTTATCCAAGCGAAATGCGTTACAAATATCCAAAAGCAGGAGAAAAAAACTCTGTTGCTTCAGCACATATTTATCAGTTGAGTGACGGTAAAAAGACAACCGTTAATTTAGACAGTTTCAAGCATTATTATATTCCGAATGTAATTCAGACGGCAAAACCGGACGAAATTGTTTTAATTACTTCAGACAGAATTCAGAACGCTTCTGATGTTTTAAAAGTAAATACAAAAACAGGAGCTGTACAGAAATTATTCACCGAAACCGATGAAAAATGGATCGATACAGACAGCCCGACTCTGGAATTTTTAGAGGACAATTCTTTCCTTTGGGGCTCCGAAAGAGACGGTAACCGCCATTTATACTGGTACGACAAAGATGGTAAACTGAAAAAACAGGTTACGAAAGGAAACTGGGAAGTAACAGATTATTACGGATTTAATCCAAAATCAAAGGAGATCTACATTCAGACCACAGAAAAAGGAAGCATCAACAAAGTAGTTTCCAAAGTAAATATCGAAAACGGAAAATCCCAGTTGATTTCAAATGCTGAAGGAAATAATTCTGCCAATTTCAGCAAAAACTATAATTATTTCATCGAAACTTCTTCTACGGCTGCAAAACCTTATACTTATGTTTTAAAGGACGGAAACGGTAAAACGGTAAAAGAACTTCAGAATAATGAAGCTCAGCTACAGAAATTAAAAGCTGATAATTTCGTAGAAAAAGAATTTATCACCATTCCGAATGAAGCGGGAGATCAGATGAATGCGTGGATCATCAAGCCTAAAAACTTTGATAAAAACAAAAAATATCCATTGTTTATGTTCCAGTATTCTGGTCCCGGTTCTCAGCAGGTTGCTAATTCATGGGATAACGGAAACGGAATATGGTTTGAAATGCTTGCTCAGAAAGGATATATCGTAGCTTGTGTCGACGGACGCGGAACAGGTTATAAAGGCGCTAAATTCAAGAAAGTAACGTACATGAATTTAGGGAAATATGAAATTGAAGATCAGATCGCGGCAGCAAAATGGTTCGGAAATCAATCATACATTGATAAATCCAGAATCGGAATGTTCGGATGGAGTTTCGGAGGGTATATGACGAGTCTGGCAATGACAAAAGGAGCCGATGTTTTCAAAATGGGAATCGCAGTGGCGCCGGTAACGAACTGGAGATATTATGATTCTGTTTACACGGAAAGATTCATGAGAACACCACAGGAAAATCCTGACGGATACGATAAAAACTCCCCGACTGAATATGCAAATTTATTGAAAGGGAAATTCTTATTAATCCACGGAACTGCTGATGATAATGTACATTTCCAAAATTCAATGGAATTCTCGGAAGCTTTGATCCAGAACAAAAAACAGTTTGATTTTATGGCTTATCCGGATAAAAACCACGGAATTTATGGCGGACAGACAAGACCACAACTGTATCAGAAAATGACTGATTTTATTTTGGAGAATTTATAATTCGAAAATTTAAGCATAAAAAAATCCGGATCTAAAGTTTAGATCCGGATTTTTTATTAGTAAAAATGAAAACTCCTATTATCAATAATCGTTACGAGAAAAATTTTATTGTTTATTTCCTGATAGATTAAAGAATTGTTTTCATCAATTATACATTTTCTTAAATTAAGTATCTTAGATTTTGGGCAAATCGCAGCATTACTTTTCAGATTATCAATCAATCTA
Source organism: Chryseobacterium sp. C3 (assembly GCF_014218905.1). Taxonomy (NCBI): domain Bacteria; kingdom Pseudomonadati; phylum Bacteroidota; class Flavobacteriia; order Flavobacteriales; family Weeksellaceae; genus Chryseobacterium; species Chryseobacterium sp. C3. The sequence continues at coordinate 180,141 of NZ_JACLCU010000004.1, forward strand.
TTAAAATGATTTTCAAATCTTTCGATTTCTTTAATTGTCCAGTTTTCAAACAAATAATCAATTACCTTTAAATAATTCTTTAAAGTTTCTTCAGACCAAATAATTTCCATTATTATTTCTTTGAAGCAATATAATCTTTGATTTTCTTCTGAGCAGATTCATGACTTAAAGTTCTGTCGTTTTCTATGTCATCAACTCCTTTTTTTATTGATTCTCTTTGAGGCTCGGATATTATTCCCGACCAATCATTTTCATCTGTTCTGTTATATTTTGTCTTCAAAAAATCAATAAAATCATTCACCTCTTCATAAAAATTTTCAGGAAGTGTTCTGATGTTATCTTCTAAATCTTTTAACGTAATTTCCATTTTCTTCATCTTTATTTCCATCAAAGTTAATAAAATTCGATTATTATTTTTAAAATTCTATATTTGTGAAATTTGAAATTTGTAAACTATGAAGACTAAACATCCTAAAGGATTGCCTTTCCTCTTCTTTACGGAAATGTGGGAGCGTTTCGGGTACTATCTTATCCTCGGAATTTTTGTATTGTATGTTATTGAGCCTACCGGAGCAAAAGGCGGTCTCGGACTTCCCGACAAAACCGCAGACGATATTTTCGGAACCTATATTGCTTTGACGTATTTAACTCCTTTTATCGGAGGATTTCTTGCGGACAGAGTTTTAGGATACATCAAATCCATTTATATCGGAGGCGTTCTGATGGCTGCAGGATATATCGGAATGGGGATTTTTAAAGATCTTACTTTATTTTATTCTTCTTTAGCACTCATTATCATCGGAAACGGTTTCTTTAAACCTACTATTTCAACTTTGCTTGGAAATCTATATTCCGAAGAACCTTATAAAGCCAATAAAGATTCCGGATACAATATTTTTTACATGGGAATCAATATCGGTGCATTTATCTGCAACATTATTGCGGCATTCATGCGAAACAAATTCGGCTGGGGTGAAGCCTTCATCACCGCCGGAGTCGGAATGCTGGTCGGATTAATTATCTTTACCATCGGCAGAAAACACTACATTCATGCTGCTCAGATGAAGCCTGTTCAGGAAGGAGATACCAAACTTTCTGAAATATTAATGAAAGTATTCTTACCGGCAATTATTGCAGGAGCAATCGGCTGGATCATTCCCGGAAATATTTTCGGAAGCGACAATACAGATGCCTTTATTTTTGCCTGCGTTCCTGTTATTTATTTCTATGCTTCCCTTTATTTTAAGGCAAAACCGGACGAAAAATCGTCGATCGGAGCCTTATTATCGGTTTTCCTGATCAGTATGTTTTTCTGGGCAGTTTTCAAACAGAACGGAACAGCTTTAACAAGATGGGCAAATTATTACACAGACCGAAGCGTTCCTGCCGTCATGGAAAAACCTTTGGAAAGCATTTACATGGTAGACGGAAAAAGTTATGAAGACCAAGAAGTTCCTGTTTATGACGACCAGTTCCAGTCTCAGAAAGATAAAGACGGAAACACAATAAAAGTTAAGGGAAAAGATGTTTATTTTAAAAATATTTCTCCCGAACAACGTGCAGAACTGGAAAAAAATCCTCAGGCGAAAACTTATCTTTACAATACAGAATTGTTTCAGTCGATCAATCCTTTTTGGGTAATCGCATTAACGCCGGTTGTAGTAGGTTTCTGGGCATTATTAAGACGAAAAGGAAAAGAGCCTTTGACGCCTACAAAAATTGTTTTGGGACTTTTCATTTCAGGATTATCCTGTTTAGTGATGGTTTTAGCAGTCTGGGCAGGAGATAACGGCGCTGTAAAAGTTTCGCCGTGGTGGCTTGTTGCAAGTTATGGAGTCATTACCGTAGGAGAATTATGTCTTTCACCAATGGGATTATCCTTCGTTTCCAAACTTTCTCCTGCAAGAATTACAGCGTTGATGATGGGCGGATTTTTCCTTGCCAACTCCGTAGGAAACAAACTTTCCGGAATTTTAGCCAGTACGTGGTACAATTACGACAATAAAATGAATTACTTTTTAGTGAACTTTGCTTTGCTGATCTTTGCAACCCTTTTAGGTTTATCCATGCTGAAAAGATTAAACAAAATCATGAAAGAAAAAGGGCATTAATCCCTGTTCACAATACAGAAAATCAAGCTGCGGAATTATTCTGCGGCTTTTTTATTTAAATATAAAATTAAAACCTTGCTGAAAACACAAAAAAAACTATATTTGTCAGTCTTAACAAAAATTAACAATAAAAATGGATAATACTGAAGCATTGAGTCCGAAACCGGATGAATTTGTAGAGAACAAGAATTCCAGACATCCGAAAGGGTTATGGGTTCTTTTCGGAACAGAAATGTGGGAGCGTTTCAACTTTTATGGAATGAGAGCTTTATTAACGCTCTTCATGGTAAATTCCTTATTGATAAAAGAAGCTGATGCAGCAATCATCTATGGTGGATTTTTAGCTTTATGTTATCTTACTCCCCTTTTGGGAGGTTTCATCGCCGACAAATATATCGGTAACAGAAATGCAATTCTTATCGGAGGAACATTAATGGCAATTGGTCAGTTTTTGCTTTTCATTAGTGCTTCTACGTTTTCGGGAAGCTTAGACAGTGCAAAAATGTTTATGTGGCTTGCTCTTTTCATCATCATTTTCGGTAACGGATTTTTCAAACCGAATATTTCTTCGATGGTAGGGAGCCTTTATCCGAAACAGGAAAAATCTAAATTAGACTCTGCCTTTACGATTTTCTACATGGGAATTAACATTGGTGCATTCTTAGGACAGTTTATCTGTCCGTACGTAGGAGACGTAAAAGATGCAACAACTGGTGTAAGAGATATTTTCGCCTTCAAATGGGGATTCTTGGCCGCTTCTATTGCAATGGTTATCGGTACCATTACGTTCTTTATTCTTAAAAATAAATATGTAGTTACACCGGAAGGAAGACCTATCGGTGGATTACCTAAAAACAATACAAGCGCAGATTTTGAAGAAGGAGAAACACAGACTGCTAAATTCTCAGGATCCGCTTTAGGAATTACAGGAGGATTATTCGTTATTCTTTTCTTTGCTTTCAGATATCTTTTGGTAGGAGAATTCGGGTTTAAAGCCGTAGAAATGGGACAGCTTATTAAAGGAATTATTTATCCTTTCATTTATGCAGCCGGAATTTCCCTTGCATTCTTAATTATGAGTTCTGCTGAAAATAAAGTGGAAAGACAGAGAATCTGGGTAATCTATATCGTGTCATTCTTCATTATTTTCTTCTGGGCCGCTTTCGAACAAGCTGGATCTTCATTAACATTTATCGCTGATAATCAGACAGACAGAAACATTTTAGGATGGAATATGCCTCCTTCGATGGTACAGATTTTCAACGGTATTTTCGTTGTTGCTTTGGCAGTTCCTTTCAGTTTGATCTGGGACAAATTAAGAGCAAAAGGAAAAGAACCGGTTTCCCCGATGAAACAGGCAATGGGATTGGCTTTAATCGCATTAAGTTACTTCATCATCGCACATAACGTAAAAGATTTAGGAAACTCAGGATTATTGGCAATCAAATGGTTAATGTTACTGTATTTCATCCAGACTTGTGGTGAACTTTGTTTATCTCCTATCGGATTATCTTTGGTAGGTAAGCTGGCTCCAAAAAGATTTGCATCCTTATTATACGGAGTATTCTTTATTTCCAATGCTGCAGGTTATGCTTTAGCAGGTTCTTTGGGAGCATTGATTCCTGCAACGGGAGATAAATTCTCTAAGGCACAGGAAATGGGAATTAATCTTCAGGATGTTTTAGATAAAAAAGTAACGTTAAATGCAGATCAGGTAGCTGCTTTCGAAAAAGCACAGTTGCCGTTGGCAAATCCGACTTTTGTAGGATTTGAGATCCACAACTTATTTGAATTCTTCATGGTATTCGTTGTTCTTTGTGGTATTGCTGCAGTAATATTGGCGTTAATTTCACCAATCTTAAAGAAAATGATGCACGGTGTAAACTAATCCGCATCAAATAAAATAAATTAAAAACCTCCGCTAAGTCGGAGGTTTTTTATATTTTAGTATGTTCATCCGTTGAGACGTCACTGTGATGGATTACAGAAACTGAAAATATAATTAAAATATAATCATATAAACAATTATGAGTTTAACTTTAGACGAAATACAAAATTTTAAAGGGAAATATCCAAAACAGATCTGGAGCCTTTTCTTTTCCGAAATGTGGGAACGCTTCTGCTTCTACGGAATGAGAGGAATGCTTGTCTTTTTCATGATCTCGCAGCTTAATTTTCATGAAAGTGAAGCCAATCTTCAATATGGTGCAACGCAGGCTTTCGTCTATGCTTTTACCTTTATCGGAGGTTTATTTGCAGATAAAATTTTAGGTTTCAGAAAATCTTTGTTTTGGGGTGGACTTTTAATGATTGTCGGAAGTTTAATTCTTGCAACAGATCCTCATAAGTTTTTCTTTCTGGGAATCGCGTTTACTGTAGTGGGAACAGGCTTCTTTAAACCCAATATCTCATCAATGGTCGGTCAGCTTTATAAACCGAATGATTCAAGAGCAGATGCCGGATTTTCATTGTTCTATGCAGGAATTAACCTTGGAGCATTACTGGGTGGATACTTTTGTATTGCCATCGGAAAAGGAGAGATTTTATCAGATGTAATTCCGGAAATGTTAAGATGGAATATTGCATTCGGATTAGCTGCAGTGGTAATGGTCATCAGTTTAATAAATTTTGTTTTTACACAGAGAAGCTTAGGAACGATCGGACTTCAGCCGGGACATCCTGAAAATGAGACAAAATCTGCGCCTATTCCAAAATGGCAGGAATACGGAGTGTATGCTTTATCATTACTTTTTGTTCCGATTATCATGGTGATGGTTGCCAAAACAGAATATACGGATTATTTTATGTGGACAATAGGACCTCTTACTTTAATCTATTTATTTTATGAAATGACCAAAGTAACCCCTGCTGAACGAAACAAACTTTGGGCAGCACTGGTGTTCATCCTGTTTTCCATTTTATTTTGGGGAATTTATGAGCAAAGCGGAGGTTCATTAAGCATTTTCGCAGCAAAAAATTTAAATAAAGATTTATTGGGATTGGATCCGAATGGCGTTAACAATTCCGGAGGAGCATTCTTTATTATCTTTTTAGCTCCGTTAATCGGACTGCTCTGGATCTGGATGAATAAAAGAAAAATTGAACCGAATACCATCATTAAATTTGGTCTCGGATTCATTTTCTTAGGTTTAGGATACTATATTTTGTTCGCAACGAGACTTTTTGCCAATCTTCAAGGGATTACTTCTCTTAATTTCTTTACCATCGCTTTACTCGTTATCACGTTGGGAGAACTATGCCTCTCTCCTATTGGATTATCCATCATGACGAAACTTTCCACGAAAAACCTTCAGGGAATGATGATGGGAATGTGGTTTTTAGCTTCTGCCTACGGACAGTATGTGGCAGGAATTATCGGGGCAGGTTTGGCGACCACCAAAGAAGGTTCTACCAACTATGATGCTTTGATCACTTATACCGATGGATATAAACAATTGGGATTATACGCGGTAATTGCCGGAGTGGTATTAATTTTGATTTCCCCGCTTGTGAAAAAATTAATGCAGGATGTAAAATAAAAATAAGTAAATGCTTACATTTACTTCAAAAATACCAAATCATGAAGAAAATTATAAGTTTAATAGCACTCTTTTTAGTCACTTTCAGTTTTGCGCAGGTAAAATGGATGACCATTGAAGAAGCACTGAAAGCACAGAAAGAAAATCCTAAAAAAATTCTCATCGATTTTTACGCAGACTGGTGCGCTCCGTGTAAGATCATGGATAAAAAAACATACGGACATCAGGTAATTTCTGATATGCTGAATGAAAGTTATTATCCGGTAAAATTCAATGCGGAAGATAAAAAGGAGATCGAAATTTTTGGAAGAAAGTTTTCTAATCCGAATACGGAACATAAGAAAGGAAGAAATTCCTTACACGAATTCACTCAGTATATGAATGTTGCAGCCGTTCCGAGTACAGTTTTTCTGGATGAAAGCGGTAATCCGATCACCATTTTACAGGGAGAATTATCCGCAAAGGAATTAGAACCTTATCTGGAATTTATTTCTAAAGATCTTTTCAAGAAAATCCGTTCGCGGGAGCAGTGGGAAGATTATCAGAAAAAATTTAAATCTAAAATAAAAGAATAAAAATACAGGCTTTCAGCAATGAGAGCCTTTTTTAATTTCTAATTTTTCCCGAAATTCGTGGCTCCTAAAAATGAATTTAGAAACCTCCATAGAATACGTAAAAGGAATCGGTCCGGAAAAAGCAAAACTCATCAAAAGCGTTCTGGGAATTTCCACCGTGGAAGATCTGCTGAACTTCTACCCGCTCCGTTATCTGGATAAAAGCAAAGTTCATAAAATTTCGCAGCTTGGAGACGTTTCCACAGACGTGCAACTGAAAGGGAAAATCACCAACATTCAGGAAATACAGACCGGAAAAACCAAAAGGCTTTCTGCGAAATTCAATGATGATACAGGATCGATGGATCTGGTTTGGTTTCAGTATTCAAAATGGCTGAAAGAACAGCTTCCTGTGAATAAAGAAGTTTTTATTTTCGGGAAAATCAATGTTTTCAACAACCAGTTTTCTATGCCGCATCCCGAAATAGAAATCGAAGAAAAGAAAGATTCCGAAAACAGATTAAGACCCATCTATCCAAGTTCGGAAAAGCTGACCAAAAGAGGACTGAATCAGCGGTTTTTTCAGGTTGTGTTAAGAAATGTATGCAAAGAAATCCCGAATCTTATTCATGAGAATTTTCCGGATTATCTGATGAAGGCATTTAAGTTTTTATCAAGGCAGCACACCTATCTCAATATTCATTTTCCGAAGAATATGGAGCATTTTGAGAAAGCCGATTACCGTTTAAAATTTGAAGAATCATTTTTCTTTCAGTTAGGATTCGGGCTGAAAAAACTTCACCACAAAAGTCATACCGCAGGAAACCCTTTCCCCATCGTTGGAGATTATTTTAATGATTTTTATGAAAATCATCTTCCGTTTGATTTAACGGGAGCTCAGAAAAGAGTACTCAAAGAAATCCGGATGGATATGAAACGTCCGATCCAGATGAACCGTCTTTTGCAGGGAGATGTAGGTTCCGGAAAAACAATGGTTGCTCTTTTAACGATGCTTATAGCAAAAGATAATGGCTTCCAGAGCTGCATCATGGCACCTACGGAAATTCTTGCCCAGCAACATTATAACGGAATTAAGGAACTTTTAGAAAAGACGGAAGTTAAAATCCGGCTTTTAACAGGTTCCACCAAAAAATCTGAACGGAATAAAATTCATGAAGAACTGGAAAACGGAGAACTTTCTATTCTTGTGGGAACTCATGCGGTTTTGGAAGATAAAGTAAAATTTAAGAATCTCGGGTTAGCAATTATCGACGAGCAGCATCGGTTTGGTGTAGCACAAAGAGCAAAACTTTGGGCAAAAAATAAAATTCCGCCTCATATTCTGGTCATGACAGCAACGCCAATTCCTAGAACTCTTGCAATGAGTTTTTATTCGGATCTTGATGTCTCGGTTATCGATGAGCTTCCTGTTGGAAGAAAACCCATCATCACCGCTCACAGAAGGGAAAAAGACCGCGCCTATGTTTATAATTTCTGCCGCGAGGAAATCCAGAAAGGACGGCAGGTTTATTTTGTGTATCCTTTAATTGAAGAATCTGAAACTTTAGATTACAAAAATCTGATGGAAGGTCTGGAAAATGTGATGGACAATTTCACACATTATAACGTAGCCATGCTCCACGGAAAGATGAAACCGGACGAAAAAGATGCTGCCATGAATTATTTTGCCTCCGGAAAAGCAGAAATTATGGTTGCTACCACCGTAATTGAAGTCGGGGTAAATGTTCCGAACGCCTCGGTTATGGTCATTGAAAGTTCTGAGAGATTCGGGCTTTCCCAGCTTCACCAGCTTCGCGGACGTGTCGGTCGTGGTGCGGAACAGAGTTATTGTATTTTAATGACTTCGGATAAATTGTCTAAAGACAGCAGAACGCGTATTAAAACGATGGTGGAAACCAATGACGGCTTCAAAATTTCTGAGGTAGATATGCAGCTTCGCGGTCCGGGAGATATTTTGGGAACTCAGCAAAGTGGTGTTGTGGATTTTAAAAGACTGGATCTTGTGAATGATGCTGCCATTATCAAAGCAACAAAAAAGACGGTAGAAAAAATACTTGAAGCAGATCCGCTATTATCCAGACCGGAAAACCAGATTATAAAAAATGATTATCTGAGAAATTACAAAGGAAAAAATAAATGGAGTAAAATCTCCTGAAAACAAAAAACCGCGAAAAGATCTTGTCTTCACGCGGTTCCCCCTTATAAAACTGTTATTTGAAGAAAAATTACTTTACTTCTTTAAAATTCACATAAGCCTTTCGCTTAATATTTTGTGATGTGGTGTGATGAATATAGTAATTGTAATGATGTTTAAGCTTAAAAAATGATGTAAAAAAAACAAAATGAATTAAGTTTCCAATTGCTTATTTATAAAAACTAACTAGGTTTCTGACAAAGGATTTGAAAAAATGAAACGATATATTCTCCTTTGGCAGTACTAAGTTTTCATGATTGTACCGTTTTGTTTAAAGATCTTCTGCGCTTTTAATTGGAAATTATTATAATTCATTTTGTTTAACTAACATTGTGATTTATATAATTTTTTTCAAAAACTGAAACAATTTTCATTCTTCATTTATCGTTTTTTGATATGATAAATCTGTGTTCCAATTTCGGTAATTTCTCAAGAGATAATCAATGTATTTTCTACTTAATTATCACCTTTGTGTGAGTATTACTTTACAAATATAAAAATTTAATTTTAATTCCAAAATAATTTAATCAAATTTTTCACACTTTCATGATAAAATTATTTTTATTGAATCCTGAAGTATGATATTGCCAGTTTATCGCGATAATCTCACTCACTTTTTTCTTCATATCTGTATAATTATCAGGAAGTTTCATAATAACATTAATTCCTTTTACCAAAAAATCTTCTTCTTCGTCATTCTTAAAATTTTCCGAATAAATAACAATCACAGTATCATTAAACTTCATATGTGATTGTATTACTGAAAAAAAATCAAAATCGTCTTTTGCAATAATATCTTTATTAATCCAGAGCATTTCAGGAATCAAAATATCTTCTTCATCCAGCAAATCCATCACACATTTTATCTTGTGAAAAGAATTTGTCTTAAGGGCAATTTTTGAGTCCGAAAATATATTTTCAAAAAAGATTCGTTTTCCTTCGTCCTCTTCTACAAGAATTATATTCAGATAATCTTTGGTCATACAGCCTTCAGATATTGTTCGTTGATATGGGATAATTTTCTCCTCAGCGAAATAATTTTCTGGAACTGGGAAGGCGTCATTCCTGTTGTGTTTTTAAACTGTGTGCTGAGATGTGCTACACTTGAATAATTTAAGCGGTAAGCGATCTCCGTAAAACTAAGCTTTTTACTGATAATTAATTCTTTTGCGAACTCTATTTTACGGATAATGAGAAAATTTTCAATGGAAGTATGGGTAATCTCCGAGAACAGATTCGAAAGATATCCGTAGCTGTGATTGAGTTTTTCGGCAATGTAAATGGAAGCTTTTACAGAGATTCCTTCTTCGGAAGAAACAAGTTCTACAATGGCATCTTTAATTTTTTGTACCAACGCAGCCTTTTGATTTTCAATTATTTCTATTCCGTAATCTTCAAGGTTTTTTTAAAATTCTTGTGCTGTTCCTGGGTAAGAGATTCATAGAACTCTACTTCTCCGAAATTCAGAAGCCTGTATTTAAGACCGTGCTCCCGAAGTTTCTCGTCCAGTATCTTTTTGCAGAGGGTATTGAAGTCAAATTTTACATACATTTTCATCTTTTATATATCCTTTAATGTTTCAATGTAAATATAAAAATTTTATTTCAATTAAAAGTGAAATAATAAAAATCTGCTATTTTTTGCATAAATAAAAAACTCCTGCATTAATAAATACAGGAATTTAAACACTAAGGATGAAAAAAAATATACTGATAAAAAGCCAATAAAGCTTAGCACCAAGCATATGAATGTACTTTTGAAGGTGATTTGGTACAGCAAAAATGCGAAAAATAAATAAATCACATTTTATAGAATTATGTTTAAGATTTATAAAATTCCAATCTTCTTTTCTTTAAAGCTTGAATTCCATCAGGTAATCATCCATTACAAAACCGTCTCCTATATCCAGAACCACCTCATCATATACTTTAAATCCCTGAGATTCGTAGAAATGTTTAGCGTTATTATCTTTATTCACATTCAGAATAATTCTTTTATCATTACTCTCAGAAATTTTCTTCTTTAAAAAGTTCAGGGCTTCTTTTCCAAAACCTTTCCCTTTACTTTCCGGAACCAGATAGATTCTGTGGAGCTTTGTCGTGGCATCTTCGTAACCGTTTTCATATCCCATGAAACCTTCAAAAGAATGATTATTTTCATCAAAAATTAAAAAATAATGATAATCCGAATTCTTTAAATGGGATGAAATTTCCTCTTCTGAATACATTTTCTCCAACATATAATTAATCTGTTCATTCGAGATAATCCCCTTATATGCACTTTCCCAGGATCTTCTTGCTAAATCCTGAATCATCGGAATATCTTTTTCTGTTGCTTCTGTTAATTTCATTTAATTACATTTTAAAAATTGAAAAAGGTGAAAGAACTGATTCTTTCACCTGATATTTTGGTATCGCTTCAAAATGATGTTATAAATATACAAATCACTGTAAAGCAGATTAATAACTTTCTTTTAAATGTTTGCCATTTCAGCTTTAATTTTAGCATGAAGCCCTTCTGAAGCCGCTACTAAAGGAAGTCTCAGATAGTTTTTGATGATTCCCATTTCCGCTAAAATCACTTTAATTCCGCAAGGATTTCCCTCAGCAAAAATCAGTCTTGTGATCTCAACCAGCTTGTTATGAATTTCGTAGGCTTCATCCACTTTTTTATCAAAAGCCAACTGAACCATGGTAGAAAATTCTTTAGGATATGCCTGCCCGATTACAGAAATTACCCCTGCTCCACCGGCCAAAGTTACAGGAAGCGTATATTCATCATCCCCAGAAACCAGATTAAAACCTTCCGGCTTCTTTCTTAAAATATCGAAATACTGAAGAATATTCGGAGCTGCTTCTTTAATCAGGAATAAATTAGGGAACTCTCTTGCCAAACGCAGCGTTGTTTCTGCCTCAACATTTTGTCCTGTTCTCGAAGGAACGTTGTAGATAATAATATTTTTCCCGGTTGAAGCCAACATTTTATAATGCTGATAAAGCCCTTCCTGATTGGGTTTGTTGTAATAAGGAGAAACAGAAAGCACTGCTGTAAATTCAGAAAGATCTGCTTCTTCAATCTGTTTCTTCACTTCAAGAGTATTGTTTCCGCCGATTCCCAAAACCAAAGGAACACGTTTATTATTAACCTTAATGATATGCTCAATTACCTGTTTCTTTTCCTCAGCAGAAAGCGTTGCAGCCTCCGCTGTAGTTCCCAAAACAACTAAATAACCGGTTCCGTTTTCGATATTATAGTCTACCAATTTTGTTAAACTTTCGAAATCTACGGATAAATCTTCATTAAAGGGCGTTACCAAAGCAACACCTACTCCTTTTAAAATGCTCATCTGTTAGAATTATTTTTGCCAAATTTAATCATTTGTGATAAGAATTTCTAATAATTAATAATGTTTTATTATACATATAATTATATTTGCATATACTAAAAGATAAAATGGAGTTATCAGCTAAATTGTTTATCAATATACAATAGAATGATAATTACCAATACCTTAATAATATAATTGTCGACGTATGAAAAATAAATTCTTGTTATTAGGAATTGCTCTGGCTGCCCTTTCGGCTTGTAAGACGGCTTCATCGGCCTCTTCCATGCAGATTGCAGAGGTAAAGACCCAGAAAAATATTTCTATTAATAATGAGCTAAAAAATGATGAGGAATTTGTAAAAATTATCGAGCCTTATAAGCAGAAACTGGATAAAGAGATGAACCAAAAGATCTCTCACACCAATGTAGATCTTACAAAACAAGGCGATAACAGTAACTTAGGTAATCTTTTAGCAGATTATACTTTTGACGGAGCAGATGTTTGGGCAAAAAAAAATATACAGAAAAATGTAGACGCAGCCCTCATTAACATCGGAGGAATACGTACCACGATCGGGAAAGGAGATATTTTACTGAAAAGTGTTTTTGAAGTAATGCCTTTTGAAAATGAAGTGATTATCGTAAAAATGAAAGGCAGTGATCTTCAGGGACTTTTCGATTATTATGCAGAACATCAGGTAAACAATCCTGTTTCTCATTTGTATATAGAAACCAATAACGGACAGCTAATCAAAACTTTAATTAATGGAAAGACAGTAAATCCGGAACAGGATTATTATATTGCCACTTCAGATTATCTGGCTTTGGGAGGCGACAATATGAAATTTTTCTCGAAAGGAGAAATGATTCCTACAGGAATGAAATTAAGAGATCTTTTCATTGATTATTTTAAGAAAACCCCTGAAGTGGTTCCCAATACAGATGTTCGTCTAAATTTTATCGGTAAAAAGTAATGGATAGAAAAAGTTTTTTAAAAACAATAGGTGGCGGAACTTTAGCAATGGCTTTAGCTCCCAATATGATGATGGCGGAAGAATTAAACATTCTTGATTTAAAGTCCGCAACGAAACTTACTATTCTTCACACCAACGATCAGCACAGCAGAATAGAACCTTTTGACGCAAGCTATACCAAAAATCCCAATCAGGGAGGTTTTGCAAGAAGGGCAAGTTTAATACAACAGATCAGAAATCAGGAAAGCAATGTTTTGCTTCTGGATTCCGGAGATATTTTTCAGGGAACTCCCTATTTCAACTTTTTCGGCGGTGAATTGGAGTTTAAATTAATGTCCATGATGAAATATGATGCTTCCACCATGGGAAATCATGATTTTGATAATGGTCTGAACGGATTTTTGAAGGTTTTACCCAATGCAAAATTCCCTTTTATCTGTTCAAATTACGATTTTAAAAATACTGTTCTGGACGGAAAAACGTCTCCATACAAAATATTCAATAAAAACGGTATCAAGGTGGGAATTTTCGGAGTGGGAATTCAACTCGACGGGCTCGTTGGCAAAAAACAATATGGAGAAACAGTTTACTCCGATCCTGTAGACGTTGCCCAACATTATTCCAACTTCCTGAAAAACGAACAAAAATGTGATCTTGTGATCTGCCTTTCACACATCGGCTACGATTATAAAGACGAACCTAATAAAATAAGTGATAAAATTTTAGCTGCCAAAACAGAAAATATTGATATTATTCTGGGCGGCCATACCCACACTTTCTTACCGGAACCACAGACTTTTAACAACAGAACAGGCAAAAGTGTTCTGGTAAATCAGGTAGGATGGGCAGGTCTTCTGTTGGGCAGAATAGATTTCTTCTTTGATACTAATAAAAATGTAAAACATATTTCCTGGAACAATCAGGTAATAGACAGCAGCATAATAGCATAAGCATGAAAAAGCTCTCTTTAATCTCTCTCGGTATTTTAGCATCCCTGCAAGTTGCACATGCACAGACTATTTCTTCAAAAAAATGGGCAGACTTATTCTCCTACAATAATGTTCTTACCATGAAAGAAGATAACGGAAAAATAGTTGCAGCAGCAGAAAGCGGGGTTTTCTACTATACCATTTCTACCGGTGAAATTACCAAACTGTCTAAAGCAAACGGTTTGCATGAGGTTAAAGTTTCAGCTTTTGATTACAATCCGCAGAACAAAATCGGTTTGGTAGGTTATCAAAACGGCTCGCTGGACGTCATAACTCCGGATGGAATTACTTATGTTGTTGATATTCCTATTGCGACCGGATATAACGGAAGCAAAAAAATCAACCATATTTCAATTACAGGAGACCTTGCTGTTATTTCTGTAGGTTACGGTGTTTCAATATTCGATTTGAAGAAGAAAGAATTTAAAGATTCTGCATTCTTTTTATCAGGAGGAGTTTATCAGGCAAGTAATGAAGCCACGATCTTCGGAAATAAAGTTTTTTCTGTAACCAACACCGGTCTTAGAAGCCATGAAATGAATACTACTTTCCCTGTCTTTTCAACCTGGACTACAGAATTGGCAGGTACATTCAAGCATATCGATTCAGAAGGGGTTCTGAGCTTTTCTTCAGCCAATACAACCTATGTATATAATGGAGGAGCTTTCACTCCCCTTTCACAGTCATTTACCAATGTTCATGATGTCGTAGTAACTAATAACAGTATTGTAGTTACGGATCTCAGCAGAGTGTATACATTCGGAACCAACGGAAACTTTAACGCAAACGTAACTTTTGGTGAGGAATGTAACACTGCAACCACTATAGGAAGCAGTGTTTATGGCGGAACAATTTTTTCAGGAATTAAAAACGAGGGGGGAAATACCTTCAAACCGGATGGTCCTTATCAGAATTATGCCTATAAAATCAGTCTTTACGGAGAAAATCAGATTTTGGTTTCTACCGGAGGAAGAGAAAACAGGTTTAACACAGCAATTATAAACTCAAAAAATCCAGGATTCTATTATTTTGACGGGATGAGCTGGATCTACCCTTCTTATTTTAAAGGAAATTCAACCGTATTCAATGTATTGGATGTTGTTGCAGATCCTGTAAATCCAACTGATGTATTTTTTGCAAACTACATGACGGATGGATCACGCGGAATTTATAAAATGAAATACAATGCAGGAAACAAGGATTTTACTTTCGTCAAAAGGTATGATTTAGGAACGACAAATATCTTCACAAGACGTCCTGTCGGTTTAACCTTTGATGACTCAAACAATCTTTTTGCTTCTATAGCTTTCTCCGGTGATGGTGCTGCACTTGGGCCTTATACAGCAATCGGTGCATATGACAGAACAGGAGATGATTTTGTCATAAAAAATACCACGTCTCAATTTGGAGCGGCACAAAAGGCTCTTTACAGTGAAGGGCTTCTTTTTATTCCTACTCCGCGAACAAATAATTTTATAGCGTATGATACAAAGAAAACGCAAAGTACATCGGACGACACCGCCTATATTTTAACCCAGCCCAATGGTTTCCCAACCACAGCCAATGGAACGATTTCTGTAGTTATCGATAAATCGGGAGACGCATGGATTGGTACAGATGTGGGATTAAGAATTTTATCTAACGCCGTTTCAACAATAAAAACCCCTTCTACAGCAAATATGGAACCTATCATTATTGAACAGAACGGATTGGGTGAAGAACTTTTCAGAGACGGGCAGATTTTACAGATCGAAGTAGATGCGGGAGATCATAAGTGGGTTTCTGTTGACGGCGGCGGAGTGTATTATCTTTCCGCAGACGGACAACAGACCATTAAACATTTTACAAAAGAAAACTCTCCACTCCCAACAAATACAATTACGGACATTAAGGTTGATAAAAAAACAGGAAAAATATATTTTGTTTCTTACGACGGAATTGTAACGTATCAGGGTGATGTTGCCGATGTAACATCAAACTTCGGCAATGTACTTGTGTACCCGAATCCTGTAGTGTATTCTAATTTTAAAGGTAAAGTTACTATAAAAGGATTGGCAGAAGTTACCAACATCCGAATTGCAGATGCTGCCGGAAACGTTGTGCATTCTGCAGTAGCAAGAGGAGGATATTATGAATGGGATCTTAATAATCAGAGAGGAAGCAGAGTTGCTTCCGGAGTTTATTTTCTTTTAATGACGAATGAAGACGGCTCCGATAAAGCTACAGCGAAGATTGCTGTCGTAAATTAATGAATTCACAAAGCGGATTTTTATTATCCTATATAAAATATGGCGAAAATGATGCAGTACTGCATTGTTTCACCGAAGAAGACGGGTTTCAGTCTTATTTTTTGAAAGGAATTTATGCCAAAAAAAATAAGAAAAAAGCCCTTCTTCTGCCGTTAAGCAAATTTAATTTCTCTGTAAATCCTGTAAAAGGAAACGGGATCCAGACGATTTCAAAATTTGAGATGATTAAAAGCAATGATATTTATACGGATATTCGCTGTAATACGGTTGTGTTTTTTATTTCAGATTTTTTAAATCAGAATTTAAGACATGAAAATAAAAATCATCATATTTTTTTCTGTCTTGAAGAATTTACGGATGAGCTGGAAAGCCGCAACTATCAGTCGCATCTTATTTTTTTAATTAAAATTCTAAAAATTCAGGGTGTTGCGCCATTACTGAATTCGGGGAAATTTCTTGATCCGGAAACCGGAACTTTTACGCATGAAATAATGCATCAACTCTTTACCGAAGAAGTTTCAGCCATTTGGAAAACCATCTTATCGGCTGAAAATCCTTACAGTATTAAAATACATTCCAATTTCAGAAAAGAATTTCTCGACAGCTTACTTGTGTATTATCATTACCATATCACCGATTTTAAAATTCCAACTTCTCTGGAAGTTATTCAACAGATATTTGAATGATTAATACCTGAGAATTGGCGTTAAGTAAGATATTATTGATTTAAAATTCCACATTTTTCGGTGTTTCAGTCTCAGATTCTGCAATATTTTTCCGTGAAAATCTTGGCATTAAAATTTTGGCAATAAGCCCTGTCCAACCTGTCTGATGCGATGCTCCTACTCCACGACCAGTATCTCCGTGAAAATATTCATAGAATAAAATATAATCTTTAAAATCCGGATCGGTCTGAAATCTAGGATATTGGGAATTAAACGGACGGTTTCCTTTTTCATCTTTTAAAAATAATTGAGACAGTCTTTTGCTTAAAGCCTCTGCAATTTCATCAAGATTAGAATAGTTTCCGCTTCCTGTAGGATATTCCACCAAAAAATCGGGACTGTAATAGAAAAAGAAGCGTTGCAGACTTTCAATAATTAAAAAATTAATCGGAAACCATATGGGACCGCGCCAGTTGCTGTTTCCTCCGAAAAGTCCGCTGTCGCTTTCTGCGGGAGTATATTTTACCTTATAATCTGTTCCGTTGAGATTTAGGGTAAAAGGATTTTCTTCATATTCTTTTGACAGCGCACGAACGCCAAATTCGCTTAAAAACTGATCCGGATCGAGCATTCTGCTTAATAATCTCTTTAAACGATGACCTCTTAAAAGAGACAGTAAATGTTTGGATTCATCACCTTTTACTTCCCAATGAGAAACCAGAGCAGCCAGTTCAGGTTTATTTTCCAAAACCCAGGTCATTCTTTTCTTAAAATTCGGAAGCTTCTCAATCATTTCATCATCAATAATCTCCACGGCAAACATAGGAATAAGTCCCACAATTGTTCTTAATTTCAGATACATATGATCTCCGTCACTTGAAGCAATGGCATCATAAAAGAATTCATCTTCTTCATCCCATAAACTGAAACATTCTTCTCCCATGTTATCCAGAGAATTGGCAATCGCCAGAAAATGCTCAAAAAACTTCATCGCCATTTCTTCATACACATTGTTATACAAAGCCAGTTCTAGAGCAATTCTCATCATATTTAAAGCAAACATTGCCATCCAGCTCGTTCCGTCGGATTGCTCAAGATGTTCTCCGTTGGGAAGAGGCATATTCCGGTCGAAAACGCCGATGTTGTCGAGACCTAAAAATCCACCTTCGAAAATATTATTTCCGTTGTTGTCTTTTTTGTTCACCCACCAAGTAAAATTCATCAGGAGTTTCTGAAAAGCACTTTCCAGAAATTGCAGATCAGGATTTCCTTTCAGATATTCATCAATTTTAAAAACCCTGAAAACTGCCCATGCATGAACAGGCGGATTGACATCACTAAAATCCCATTCATAAGCCGGAAGCTGTCCGTTTGGATGCATATACCACTCAAAAAGAAACAGTTTGAGCTGATGTTTTGCAAAATCGGGATCAATTAATGAAAAACTGATGGTATGAAAAGCCAGATCCCACGTTGCGTACCACGGATATTCCCATTTGTCGGGCATGGAAATAATGTGTTCATTGTTGAGGTGCTTCCATTCAGAATTTCTGATGTGTTCATGGGATTTTGGGGGTGGAGCCTGTGAAGGATCTCCTTTCAGCCAACGTTCCACATTGTAATGATAGAACATTTTGTTCCAGAGCATTCCTGCAAAAGCCTGTCGCTGAACGAGTTTCTCGTCTTCTGTTTTTATTCCGCACTGAATGTCTGCATAAAATTCGTCTGCTTCTTTCTGTCTTGAATACAAAATTTCCTCAAAATCCTGAAAAGGCTGTTTTAAATCCTGATCTGACAGTCTGAATTCAAACGTTTTTGTTTCTTTTGGTTTAAAATTTTCGTCGATGAAAAAGGAAGCCTTTGTTCCAAAATCTTTTGGATTTACAGACTGGGAATTTCCGTTGATGATAAAATCGTTGATTCCGTCTTTGGTATATTTTGACTGGTTCTGAGACTGATACAGTCTTTCATTATTCGTTTCGTTATCGCAGAATAATATTTTCTGAGCATTTTTTGCGTATACATTTTTGATTTCTAAATCGTGATGATTAATAGTGATACAATCTGAATTTTCAGAATTCATCTGAGGTTTGTAATTATTATATCCCCAGTTCCATGTATTTCTGAACCAGACTGTAGGCAGAATGATTAACGGAGCTTCTTGTTCTGATTTATTGACGACCGTTAGTTTTACCAGAATATCATTCTGACTTTCTTTGGTGTATTCAATAAAAATATCAAAGTATTCGTTTTGGTCGAAAATTCCGGTATCAATTAATTCGTATTCAGGATCTTCTTTTCCTCTTTCTGCGTTGGTTTTTATGAGATCTTCGTAGGGAAATGCGTTTTGAGGATATTTGTACAGCATTTTCATGTAAGAATGCGTAGGCGTGGAATCGAGATAATAAAAATATTCTTTTACATCTTCCCCATGGTTTCCCTGACCGTTTGATAGGCCAAAGAAGCGTTCTTTCAGCATTTTATCTTTTTTGTTCCAGAATCCGACTGAAAAAACAAGTTTCTGAAGGTCATCACAGATACCGCAGATCCCTTCTTCGCCCCAACGGTAGGTTTTGGCCTCCGCAATGTCGTGATTGGTATAGTTCCATGCATCACCATCTGCACTGTAATCTTCGCGCACCAAACCCCATTCGCGGTTGCTGACATAAGGTCCCCATTTTTTCCAAGTAACGTCGGACAGTCTTTCTTTTTCTTTCATGCTGTTTTGATAAGTGATGGTTGATTATTGATAAATGATTAAAAATTTTATCGCAAAGTCAGACAAAGCTTTTCTATTTTTTTTTTCTTCTAAATTAAGATAAACAAAGGCGTTTTACTTATTTTTGAAACACTATTTCTTTAAATACTTTATTGACAAGTGAAACGAATTTACCATTGACCATTCACTATTTACAATTCATTTTCTTTAATAACGTTCATTCATGTTTCGGCTGCAATGCGCTCCGGATTGAACGGTCTGTCTGAGCTATTTTTGTAAGTTTTGGAAAAAGCAAAGGCACAAAAAAGCGAGTAGTGAAAGCCGGAAATATGCGCCAAAAGAATTATCCTCCTGTTGAAAAGCTTTCGAACGTTGTCATTCCGCCATCTACAAAAATACTGGCTCCGGTAATGTAGTCTGCAAGATCACTTGCCAGAAACGCCGCCATATTTCCGATGTCCTGCGGTTGACCGATTCTGTTATAAGGAATCAGGTCTAATAATGAGTTTAACGCTTCAGGAGTGTTCCATGCATCTTTGTTGATGGGTGTCTGGATTGCTCCGGGACAGATGGAATTGACACGGATTTTGTCGGCTCCGTATTCCTGCGCCAAAGTCTGCATGAGCATTCTGATTGCGCCTTTGCTTGAAGCATAATTGGCGTGACCTGCCCAAGGAATGATTTCGTGAACGGAACTGATGTGAATGATTTTTCCACAGGCAACGGAACGCGAAGGATCGATACCACGGCGAAGAAATTCTTTGATGGCTTCTCTTGCACATAAAAACTGACCTGTAAGATTGATTCCGATGACGGTATTCCACTGATCGAGTGTCATTTCGGTAAATTTTGCATCTTTCTGAACACCTGCGTTGTTGATGAGAATATCGACTGTTCCGAATTGTGAAACCACATCCTGAAACATTGTAACGACCTGATCTTCTTTGGAAACATCGCACTGATAGGTTATTCCGTTTCCGCCTGCATCGGTGATTCCTTTTAAAACGGCTTTGGCTTCGTCTGACGAATGCTCCGAAGAGTGATTGACAATAACTGTTGCTCCGGCTGAAGCGAGTGATTTTGCAATTCCTGACCCGATTCCGCTGGAAGCTCCGGTAACGACAGCGACCTGATTGTGAAGAGATATTTCCATGTTTTATTATTTGATGTTACTCAAATTTAGGTGAAAGTTTCACGCCAAACATGAAAATTCTGAATTAAAAATTTCTTAAAGTTTGATTTTTAAGGATTATGCTAAAACTATTTTTTATTGAAACGATAATTTTTTCAAAAATTCTGTTTTACAATTTTTTGTACATCAGATATTGTATTCCGCTTCTGCCCATTCTTGTTTTTCCGTCGAATTTGTAGCCGACTTTGAGATATAGTTCGTAAGCGGAACTATTGTTTTGGTTGACTGCAAGAACGATTTCGCTGCAATCTTTGAAGTGTTCCCGAACAAATTCATCAAGGAGGATCATTGCTGCTTTTCCGATTCCTTTTCCCTGCGATTCAGGATTTATGGAAAGGGAGCGCAATAACGTAGAATTCTGATTGTCTGTAAGGTCTAATTTATCATTTCCGAAATCCAGCACAAAAAAACCGGCAGGATGATGATTTTCCAGAATGGTGATGGGAAAAGCAAGGGTGTCGCTCCGCTCTTCAATTTTCTGTAATGCCTGTTCTGCAGTTGCGGTGTATTGTGACTGCAGTTCGTCCAAAGTATAGCTTACTCCGGGAAAATCTTTCGGTTCGTAAAATTTTAATTTTACCATAATTTAATGATGATATATGTCTTCATACATTACTCCTGCCCGAATTTCAACCGGAAGTTTATTTTCTTCTGGAACAACGGGACAGTTGTAATCGTAAGCGTTGTAAGCACAGTAAGGGTGATACGATTTATTAAAATCCAGAATAATGGTTTTGCCTTTTGGGATGGTTAAATCGAGATATTTTCCGCCTCCGTATGTTTCTTTTTCGTTAGTAGCATCACGGAAAGGCAGAAATAAATGGTCTTTGTATTTTTTCTGTTTGATTAAATCTAAGCTTTGATACAGCGTTAATGTATATGATTTTCCGTCTAACTGAAATGTTGCTTTTCCAAATTCTCTGTAAGGTTTTGTTTTGCCTGAAGAGGTGGGAAGATCAAAAGGTTCTGCATTTTCTGTTTTCTCGAATTTTGCGGTAATTCTGTATTTTAAATTGATTGGAAAGAAAGGATGCTGCTTAAAATTTTTAAAATTCTCGCCGCGTAAAGGTGTTTCTTTCGGGTTTAAATATTCTGCATTCAGTTCTTTCTGAAATTTTTTAATTTCGGATTCTTCTTTTGACAATTTTTGAGAAAATATCAGAAGTGGAAAAAGTAAAAAGATAAGTAGGTATTTTTTCATGAACTTAAAACTATGATTTACGATAAAGATCTTACGGTAAATAAGCCATTCAGCGGATTAAATTTTCAGTAAGATTCTGAAATTTTCACACGGTAGATGTCTGATGAATTTCTTTTAATGGATTCTACAAAAAATCCGCCTTCTTCCGGAATAACTTCTTTTAAATCAAAGCTTTTACAGTCTTTCGGCAACCCTGAAAACACCAAGGTAAACCAAAAATCTTTCATAAACGGAACGGGAGTCCAGTTGGGATAAATGGTAATGTTTTCCGCATGAATTAATTTGCTCTGATGTTCCGACTGATTATCAAAAAGATAGGTTGACTGCCATATTCTGATGAGGTTTCCAAAAAAGGGTGATGCCGGAAAACAGCAATGGACAATAACCTGCTGTTCCTCCTCGAATTTGGTTTGAAGGGATTCTAATAATTCTTTCACGATCACAGGTTTTATAAGTGTTTCTGACATAATATCTTTGTGAGAAGTGAATAGTCAATTGTTTGTAATTTAATACTTTAATTTAAAAAACTGACTATTCAGCGCTCACTTTTTTTAATATTCGAGTTGTAATTTTTCTTTTGAATAGTTTCTCACTTTTTCTGTAAGCTCGGGATGATCTGCCAGTTTTTGCCCGTAAGAAGGAACCATTTCCAGCAGTTTTTCTTTCCACTCGCCATGAAGTTTTTCGGGGAAGCATTTTTCAAGCACGTTTAACATTGCGTACACTGCTGTTGACGCTCCCGGAGAAGCGCCTAAAAGAGAAGCTATTGTTCCTTTTTTATTCACTACTACTTCGGTTCCGAATTCCAGTTTTCCGCCATGTTTTTCATCTTTTTTAATGATCTGAACTCTTTGTCCGGCAACTTTCAGTTCCCAGTCCTCTTCTTTGGCATCTTTAATAAATTCTCTCAAATGCTGAATTCTCTGGGACTTCGTCATGGCGACCTGCTGAACCAGATATTTGGTTAAAGGAATATTATGCCACCAAGCTCCGAAAAGCGATCTTAAATTTTTAGTATTCACACTTTCAGGTAAATCCAAATAGCTTCCTTCTTTTAAAAATTTAGTTGAAAATCCGGCAAAAGGTCCGAAAAGTAAAGCTTTCTGCCCGTCGATTATTCTTAAATCCAAATGTGGAACCGACATTGGCGGAGCATCCACAGTTGCTTGTGTATATACTTTTGCCTGATGTTTTTCCACCAATTCCTGATTGTGAGTTACCAGCCATTGTCCGGAAACCGGAAAACCGCCGTAACCTTCGCTTTCTTTGATTTCTGAACTGTCTAACAATGGCAAAGCATATCCTCCTGCACCGATAAATACGAAATTCGCTTCTACTTCCTGTTTGTGATTATGAATTCTGTCTTTCACTTTCATTTCCCAGGTTCCGTCTTCTTTCGGATCAATGTCTTTTACTTCGTGGTAAAGGAAAACTTCAACATTGGAATCTTCCAGCAAATGTCTTCCCATTTTTCTGGTTAACGTTCCGAAATTAACATCAGTTCCCAGATCCATTTTGGTTGCCGCCATTACTTCCGACTGGTTTCTTTTGCTCATTACCAAAGGAATCCATTCTCTCAATTTATCGTGATCCGTTGAGAATTCCATTCCTTTAAAGAGAACAGATTCTGACATTTTCTCATGACGTTTTTTAAGATATTCTGCATCTTTTTCTCCAAAAACGAGACTCATGTGCGGACAGGAATTAATGAAATCCTTCGGTTCGCTGATGTAACCTTTTGTAATTAAATAAGACCAGAACTGTTTTGAAATTTCAAACTGTTCGGCGATGCTTTCTGCCTTTGAAATATCAATTGTTCCGTCGGGCTTCTCAGGGGTATAATTGAGCTCACAAAATGCTGAGTGACCTGTTCCTGCGTTATTCCAGGCTGCTGTACTTTCTTTAGCAAACCGTCCCAGCCTTTCGAAAATAGCTATTTCGAGCTCAGGATCAAATTCGTGTAATAAGGTAGCTAAAGTGGCACTCATAATTCCGCCACCTATTAGAACAACGTCGTATTTGGGTTTCGGCGTTCTGCTTGTAAGCGATTGTGACATAATTTAAATTTTATTACTTCAAAGTTCGGGAAAAGTTTCTTAAAATAGGGTTCGGTTAAACGATTTTAATATGGGTTTTATCAAAAAAATTAATTTACAGAATCTGTGGAAGTATTGATCTGTTTTAAATTCTATTATGCCGGAAAGCTAATTATTGTCTGGAATTTTTATGATCCGACTATTTTATAGCACTGATTGAGCGGCATATCTGAGCTCTTTTTGTATTTTCGGCGGCGGCAAAGCCGCCGCCGAAAACCTAAAAAAGCGAGTAGCAAAAGCAGGAAACAGTTCTCAATAAAAAAGAATTCTAAACATAAAAAAACACCAGAAAAAGACTTCTGATGTTTTTGTGTTATTTAAAATTGAAAATTAATTGAGTTTTGCGGTGAGTTTTTTAAACTGTTTTTCTGCATTTTTTCCTTCATACAGAATTCCATAGATCGTATCTACAATCGGAAGTTTCAGCCCTTTTTCCTTTGACGTTTTATAAATAGAATTCGCGGCATAATATCCTTCTGCAATCATGTTCATGGACTGGATTGCTGATTTTACGGTATATCCTTTTCCTATAAGATTTCCTAAATTTCTGTTTCTGGAGAATAATGAATACGCGGTAACCAGTAAATCTCCCAGATAAGCACTTTCGTTAACATCTCTCGGCGCTTCGTAAATGGCTTCCAGGAAAGTTTCCATTTCACGGATCGCATTGGAAACGAAAACCGCGGTAAAGTTGTCTCCATATCCTAAACCACTCGCAATTCCGGCTCCGATAGCGAAAATATTTTTAAGAATCGCACTGTATTCGTTTCCTAAAATATCTTTGCTGGAATGCATTTTAATAAAATCTGAATTGAAAATATCCACCAGTTTCTGTGAAACTTCATCTTCTACGGTTGCAACGGTAAGGTAGGACAGTCTTTCCATCGCTACTTCTTCTGCGTGACAAGGTCCTGCAATCACTGCCTGATTCCTGAAACCTATTTTAAATTCGTCTCTTAAATAATGTGCTACGACATCATTTACCTTCGGAATAATTCCTTTAATGGCGGAAACGAATATTTTATTCTGATAATCACAAGTCATTTTATCCAGCGTATCGGAAAGATAGATCGACGGCGTTGCCAAGACAATAATATCACACGCAGAAACAAGCTCGTTGATGTCTGTGGTAAGCTTTAAATTTTTAAGATTGAAATTAACTGCTGTAAGATAAGTCGGGTTATGACCTCTCTGTTCGATCGCTCCTTTTACGTACTCATTTCTTACGCACCAGTGCACGACTTTGCAGTTTTCTACAAGCATTTTCACAATAGCAGTCGCAAAACTTCCACTTCCGACTACTCCTACCGCAACGTCATTTTTGCTTTTCTTCGGGTTCGATTCTATATTTGTTTTCTTTTTTGCCATAATAGAAATGTGAACTGCAAATATATTAAAACAAAGACGGAAAGAAGGATTTTCGGGGCATGATAAAAACCAAATTTAGACAAAATTAACACTTCAACACAATTAAATATCTAATCGACCGTTAATTACAGAAAAAACTAAAGTTTTGTTAAAAATAAGCCTGAAAGTTTATTTTTAATTAAATTTGCAGGCTTAAAACCGTTTTGTAATTATACTAAGAGAAGAAAAATGAAGAAATTTCTAAGCAGTAAAAAGAACATAAATGTGCTTTTAGGAGGACTTTTATTAGTAGTTTTTGCGCAAGGTATTTTCATTGCGAAGTTGTATTCGGAAAAAGACAACAAAAATTATGAAGTAAACCTTGTAAAAATAAACACTGAAAAAGACAGTGTAGATTATCTGAAAATGAAAACTGATCTTACATTGGTGGATCAAACCGTAGCAGAACTGAATTCTTTCCTTAAATCTAAGGATGTTCCCAACGAGAAAGTTACTATTCTGAGTAAAGACAGTATCTCCAACTCTATTTATCTGGCAAAACAGGCAAACCGATACAGCCAGTATCTGATGAATCTTCAGAAAAAGTTACTGGAAGTTCCTTTGGGAATGCCTACTGAAGGTTATATTTCGTCTAATTTCGGAGTGAGAAAAAATCCTATTCCTTTTAAAACCGTTTTAGCCTCCGTAAAAAGTAGTGCTGCAAAACCTGCTGCCGTTGCAGCCGCAGCTCCGGAAGTAAAAGCTGAGCCTGTAGAAAAAATTATAGAAGTAACGGATAGCTACGGAAATAAAAGAGAAGTAAAGGTAATGGTAACACCAAAAACGACTTCTGCTGCTCCGGTTTCTGCTTCGTCAGCAAAATCTGTTGCAGCCGGATCTGAAAAGCCTGCCGAGAAAAACAATTCGCCTGCAGAAGCAGATCAGATGCAGTTTCATAAAGGACTGGATATAGCCGTTGCTTACGGATCGGATGTCGTGGCAACTGCAGCCGGAACTGTTATTTTTTCCGGACAGAAAGGAGGATACGGAAATTGTGTGATCGTTTCTCACGGAAACGGATTGGCAACTCTTTACGGACATTTGTCGCAGTTAGTGGCTAAAGTAAATGATAAAGTGAAAGTGGGACAGGTGATTGCCAAATCCGGAAATTCGGGTCGTTCTACCGGACCTCACCTTCATTATGAGGTACATAAGAATAATACTCCGGTAAATCCGAAGTTGTTTATGAATCTTTAAAATGAGAGGTAAAATATAGAGTTTCGGCGGCACCTTTGGTGCCGCCGAAACTTTTAAAACATATCTTAAAAAAATTAGTAGGCTGCTGTAAAACGCTCTCTGATGTGGTTATTCTGTTCCAGTTCATCCACCAAAACCACCGCTACATCTTCTACGGAAAGAACACTTCTTCCGTTTTCATCGAAAACAGGATTTTCCAGAGCGGTTCTGTATTTTCCGGTTCTTACACCTGCCGTTCCCTGATGCATTTCTATTGCGGGACTGAAAAATGTCCAGTCTAAGGTTTCATTTTCTTTAATTTTGTTTAAATAATCTCTTGCCGCAGTTGCCCCAGGTTTTATTTCTGCAGGAAAATCTGATCCGTCTACCAGTTGTTTTCCATCAATGTAAAGACTTCCTGCTCCTCCAACAGTAATAAATCTTTTTACACCAGACTGTTCAACTGCTTTTTCAATATTAAGGGAACCATTCAGAAAATCATCATAAAGATTAGGATTGGTCCAGCCTGCGTTAAAAGCACTGATTACGGCATCATTTCCTTTTAAAACTTCTGATAACTCATCTACATTATTTACATCCACACTTTTAGCCGTTACTTTTTCGTTCTGCTCCACTTTTGAAGCATCTCTTACAATGGCTTCTACCTGATATCCTCTGTTGGATAATTCATTTACAACCTGAGTTCCTACAAAACCTGTTGCCCCTATTACTGCTACTTTTTTCATACTGTTTATTTTTTATATTTAATTGTAATAATTTTTGTTACATTTTTAAGCAAAAAATTTTATTTGAACTGTTCGCTGAACTGTTTTAAGGATTTATCTCCTAAAAAATCCAAAACCAACTGATCGGTTTCTGAAAACAAATTTTTAAGATGATTATTAATTTCTTTTCCGACCGGGCAAACCGGATTGGGATTATTGTTTTTCTTTCCTAAAACTTCAGTGTTCTTCACAGCCAGATAGATTTCAGAAATTCGTATGGAATCTGCACTTTTTGACAGCTGACTCCCTCCTTCTTTTCCCTGTCTGCTTGTAATTAAACCCGCTTCTCTTAACACACCAAGCTCTTTACGAACAATCACAGGATTGATATTGATGCTTCCTGCAATCCATTCTGAGGTAAGCCAGTCCTGTGGACTTTCCGTCAATAAAGTCATGATATGTATTGCCGTGGCAAATCTTGTGTTGTTCATTATAATTACTAAGCAAAGATATACATTTTTTTAATGTAACAAAAATTATTACAATTAAAATTTGTTAAAGAATCAGACGATCCAGATCCAGAAGCAGATAATTGATATTCTGATTGATGGTTCTGGTTGCCGACTGCATCTGGTTGAGCATTGCGGCACGGTTATGAAGATCATCTGAACGGTAAAATCCTCCGTCACTGAAAATAACAGATTCGTCTGCACGCTTTTTATCATCATCAAACTGATAATGAAGCCAGCGTTCTTTCATACTCGAAATAATAGACTGCTGCTCTCTGTTGGAAAATTTTTTCTCGGTGTACATATACCAGATAAACGGCGGAAAGTTAGGTGACTGTAATTTGCCATTCCATACATCTCTTAGCAGATTTCTCTGATGGATAAATTCTACTTTTTTACCTTTCGGATTTAAAGTTGCCAAACCAAATCCTGCTCCCAAAACTCCTCCTCCGATATCAATAGCATTACTCCACGAATTATCCTTTACAATTCCTCCTGCTACCGAAGCTGCGGCTCCTGTTACAATTGACAGCAGAATGAGTTTATTGTTTCGGGAATCGTTTAAGTTATCCACATAATTTCCGATCTGTGCTACTCTTTCGCCTTCACAGTCGAATTCTGCCGCAACCGCATCCAGTTCGGTTAAAGCAATGGTTATTTTGCTGTTGATTTTGGATTTTAGCTGTAAAACTTTTACCTGAGACTCCAGAGAAGTGTCTTTTTTAAGCTCCATGATCTCATGAACTTCATCCAGATTATCTAAAGCATTCAGAATCAAAATACTCTGATCCGAAAATTTATCTTTTAATTCTTTGTTGGCATTAATGATAGAATCTGAGTTATAGGAAGGTAATTTGTTGCCGTAATTGTATTTGAAAGGCGCTTTACAATAGCTGTCTCTGAGGGTAAGAATATTTTGTCTGATTGCCTGATTTTTCCTTGATACACAGGAAGTAAGCAACATACTGAATGCTACAAAGTAAATTATCTTCTTCATTGATCGATGTTTTCTGTGATTCGGGATTCTTATACATCTGTAAGCTACAAACCTGTAGAAAATTTTATAAGAATTACATTATTTCAAATTCAAACCAAATATTTGTTTTAAGTAATTTGAAAGGTAAAATTACGCAAATAAAAAAATTTACCCGAATAACAGGTAAATTTTTAAGCTATTTTTAATAAATTACTTCTTGATATCCAGCAATTCTACTTCGAAAATAAGCGTAGAATTCGGACCGATCTCTTTGCTGATCTGCTGATCTCCATAAGCCAGATGCGGAGGAAGAATTAATCTCCACTTGCTTCCTACAGGCATCAGTTGAAGTGCTTCCGTCCATCCTTTAATTACTTTATTTAATGGAAATGAAGCCGGAGTTCCTCTTTTTACAGAACTGTCGAAAACTTTTCCGGTGATAGTTGTTCCGTGGTAATGGCATTTTACGGTAGATCTAGGACCCGGTTTTTCGCCGTCGCCTTCCGTAATGATTTCATACTGTAATCCGCTAGGCAATTCTACCACGCTTTCTCTCTTGCCATATTCTGCCATATATTCCTGACCGTCTTTCAGGTTTTTTTCTGCCAATTCTTTTTTACGTTTAAATAACATATCTGCTACTCCCATAATTGATAATTTTTGCAAAGATAGTTCTTTGTGCCGGAAGATGATAGCCGGAAGATGGAAGTTTTTTAATCATAGAAAATTTTCAAAACATATAAATCATTAGTTTTCAATTTATTAAATTTCATTTTTTTGCATCTTTAAGTCAGCTTAAAAAATTCAAGTATCATTAATATTCTGTTAATAGGATTTCCGAAACTTGGCGTTATAATTGGACTTAAAAACTAAATGCCCAATCCATTACCATATAAAAAGGAATACGACAGACTGACTGATGAAGAGAAGCAGCTTCTGGAAATCAATAAAAAAAGCATTACGGATTTTGTTGAGCAGTCGCCTTCCGTGAGTGATGTTCATTACGCAACGAGAAATGCTCATGCTAAAACATACGCTGTTACGAAAGGAACTTTTCTGATTGATAAAAGCATTCCCGAAGAACTGAAACCGTATTTCGATAAAGAAAAATATGATCTGATCATCCGTCTCTCCAACGCCCATTTAAAAGTAATGAAGGGGAAAAGAGATATTCCTGCCTATGGTTTTGCCGTGAAAATTAATGATGAGAAAGGAAACGTGATTGCCAATTTTCCTTTGGTGAATTTTCCGTTGTTTCCGATTAACTCGGTGAGTACATTTCTAAAATTATTTACTTCCGTTAATCGTTTTTTTGTAAAAAAATGGAGTTCTTTTTCTTTACTGATGCAGATTTTAAAAGTCATTCCTTCAACAGTTACAGCATCATTCGTCAAAAATATATTCAGACTCTGGAGGAAGAGAAATGATTTTTTTCTTTCATTTGATTTTCATTCTGTAGGTGTGTACAGACTGGGAGATTATATGATGAAAATTAAAATCAAACCGCAATCTGTCAACAAACATTTCGGGAAGAAATTAAAGGTAAAAAATGCTGTGGAACGTTATCTTAGAGAAGAAAATTTCACGGCAGATGTTCTTATTCAGCTTTGCTATGACCTGAAAGATCAGCCTGTAAATAAACTTAATGTTGAATGGAAAAATTCACCGTACATTAAAATCGGGGAAGTGAAAATTGAAAAAAATAATCTTCTGAACGCAAATTCATGTGACAGCGAGTTGCTTTCTTTTAATCCTTTTGAAAGTAAGATTTTCTTTCAGCCTGTCGGAAAGATTCAAAAGCTCCGCGATGAAGCGTATAAGGTTTCTGTACAGACGAGGCGGAAAATCAATAAGCTATTGAAATATAACAAATAATGAAAAGTGAATGGTGAATTTTTGACTTTCCTGTCATTTCGACGAAGGAGAAATCTATTTTGATTGATTTTAACGCAAGGTTCGCTGGGTTTTGTTTTACATTATAGTGGGTATTTTTTGTTCGCAATGGCGTTTCACTCAGCAAATGATAGCAACTTTGATTATTCGGCGCTTTAATTTTAGGAGAAATCTATTTTGATTGATTTTAACGCAAGGTTCGCTAGGTTTTGTTTTACATTATAGTGGGTATTTTTTGTTCGCAATGGCGTTTCACTCAGCAAATGATAGCAACTTTGATTATTCGGCGCTT